>JAGHAO010000093.1 GCA_021161495.1 Caldisericaceae bacterium
AGGCCCTTCTTATAGGGTAGCATTTGATGAGAATGGAAATCCCACAAAAGTTTTCGAAAAGTTTCTTGGCTCTACGAGATCGATGAAAAAAATACGCAAATACGCGAAACAAAAAAGGGAAAATATGTATTTGCCGAAAAAGTTATTCCCGGGAAATTCGCAAAAGAGATTGTAAAAGAAGTTTCTCTTTACATATTGGAAAATCTGCGCTTCCCGAAATCTATGCACTGGGAAGATAGCGGTGTAAGATTTGTTCGCCCGATCAGGGGAATGGTTGCCCTGCTTGACGGTGAAGTTGTCGAATTCTCATATGCCGGTGTGAAAACGGGAAGGCTAACTTACGGCTTGAGGATAGACAAACCGAAACCTATCGAACTGAAAAACGCAGGCGAATATTTTGCAAAAATGCGTGAAAATTACGTAATCCTTTCATCTGACGAAAGGAGAAAATTAACGGAAAGAAAAGCCCGTTCCGAATCCGAAAAAGTGAACGGAAAACCTTCTTACTCTTTTTCGCACCTTACGGAGATTGTAAATCTCACGGAATATCCCACTCCTTTCCTTGCTTCGATTGACAAAGAAGCGTTTGACATACCGGAATGCATAACGGCAAGTATAATAGAGGGGCATATGAAATCCCTCAAAGTTGTGGACGAAAAAGGCAGGTTGCTTCCGTATTTTATCGGTGTGAGAAACGGCTCTTCCGATTTTATCGACGTCGTCCGCAAGGGATACGAGAAAGTCGTGAAAGCGCGCATTTTGGACGGGAAATTTTTCTTTGAAGAGGATAAAAAAACAAAGTTGGAATCATTGGTTGAAAAACTTTCCGGTGTCGTCTTCCTTAAAGGTTTGGGAACGATGAAAGACAAGACGGACAGGCTCGTAAAACTTGCAACTGAAGTTTCCGGTATTTTGTCTCTTACGAAAGAAGAGAAGGAAAATTTGGTGCGTTCGGCATCTTTAAGCAAAGCGGACCTTATTACGAATGTGGTTCGCGAGTTCCCCGAACTGCAAGGCACTATGGGCGGAATTTACGCAAAAATTCAGGGCGAGCCGGAACAGGTTGCCGCTGCAGTGTCGGAGCAGTATCTCCCGAGATTTTCGGGCGACAAACTTCCTCAAACAAAATTGGGCAAATACCTCTCTATTATTGATAAAATTGATACGATTTGCGGAGCGTTTTCCGTAGGTGTTAAAGTAAGCGGCTCCAAGGATCCGTTCGGCCTCCGCAGGGCGGGAAACGGAATAATGCAGATTGTTATGTCCGAAGAAGAAAATTTCTTCCCGATTTCCGAGATCATAGAAAAAGCACTCTTAATTTTGGGCTACGGTAAAAAAGAAGCTGGAGAAAAGAAAGAGGAAATCGTGCAATTCTTGAAGGAAAGAGTAAGAGGGGTTTTGAAAGAAAAAGGTTTTGCAAGTGATATAGTAAATGCGGTTCTCTCCGTTCCGATCGATTTTGCACCGAGTTACGAAAGCAGGGCCTCTGTCCTTAAAAAACACATAGAGGAGGAAACACTTCTTCTCATAGTGCTTTCAAACAAGAGAGTGAAAAACATTCTTGAAAAATCGGGTGCAGAGTTCGGTAAAGTGAATCCGGATCTCTTTTTTGAAAGAGACGAAGAGAATCTTTACAGTGCAATTTCGGAGAGCAGAAAGGCGATTTCCGAAAACCTGCAGAGCGGAAATTACGAAAAAATAATGGAAATTTTCTATGTGTTGCATCCCGTAATCGCTCAGTTTTTTGACAACGTGCTTGTTATGGATGAGGATGAAAAGGTTAGAAATAACAGACTTGCACTGCTTAGGGAATTAAAAAGGCTGTTCGACGAGTTCGCCGATTTTTCCGCTTTGTCGGTGAAGAAAAAATAGGCAAGTTTGAGTTTTTCGGTTAAAAGAATATAATGAACAACGAGAATTAAAAATTTAATAGGTAAATATAGGAGGTAAGTAAGTATGGCAAAGAAATGGGTATATGATTTTGAAGAAGGTAGCAAAGATATGAAAAGCCTTCTCGGTGGAAAAGGCGCGGGCCTTGCCGAGATGACTCGCATAGGTTTACCTGTCCCCCCGGGTTTCACTATCACGACGGAGGCGTGCAAAGAATACCAGAGAACCGGGAAGTTGAGCGACGAAATCAAAAAAGAGACTCTCGAACATCTACGTAAGCTCGAAGAAAAAACAGGGAAAAAGTTTGGTGACAGGTCGAATCCGTTGCTTGTTTCGGTGCGTTCCGGCGCTCCGATTTCTATGCCCGGAATGATGGACACGATTTTGAACTTGGGATTGAACGACGATACCGTCGAAGGATTAAAAGATCTCACAAACAACGAAAGATTTGCTTATGACAGTTACAGGCGTTTTATTCAGATGTTCGGAAACGTCGTAATGGGAATTCCTCATGAAGAATTCGAAAAAATCTTAGACAAATACAAGGAAGAAAACGGGTTGAAGAGCGACACGGAACTCACTCCGGAAATGCTTAAAAATATCATCAAAGATTACAAAGCACTTTACAAAGAAAAAACGGGGCAGGAGTTCCCTCAGGATCCGATGGAACAACTCTTCACTGCAATCGAAGCGGTATTTAAATCCTGGAACAATCCGAGAGCAATCGCTTACAGGAAAATTAATAAAATCAGCGATGACCTCGGAACCGCGGTAAACATTGTTATGATGGTGTTCGGGAATATGGGAGATGACTCCGCAACCGGTGTTGCCTTCACAAGAAACCCCTCCACCGGAGAAAAGAAACTCTACGGAGAATATCTTGTGAATGCGCAGGGAGAAGATGTTGTTGCGGGAATCAGAACTCCCAAACCTATTGACGAAATGAAAAATGATATTCCTTCCGCATTCGAAGAACTTTTAAAAGTTGCGGAAACTCTGGAAAAGCATTACAGGGATATGCAGGATATGGAGTTTACCGTTGAAAAAGGCAAACTTTATATGCTGCAAACAAGGACTGCGAAGAGAACTGCTCAGGCTGCCGTAAAGGTTGCGGTGGATATGGTAAAAGAAGGGCTTATTACTAAAGAAGAGGCAGTGCTCAGAGTAACGCCCACTCATATCGA
>JAGHAO010000014.1 GCA_021161495.1 Caldisericaceae bacterium
CTAATGAACTCGGCAATGATGCCGCAGGAAGGAAAATACGAAATGAGGCGTATAGGGCTTATGGAATTCATTGGAATGGTGCAGAATAATCCGTTCAAAAGCTATATCGGTTACCCGACTACCGCCGCATTTATAAAAAAAGTCACGGGAAGAGAGATCCCTATAAACAGAGAAAAGACCGCTCCTCTTAAAAGAGGAGATGTTCTTCTCGTGTGCAAACTGAAATACAGACTGAAAGATCCCCGAATGAAAGGAAAATTGGAACCGGGAATCCAAGACTTTGAGTTCTTTGAGGTGAAATACCTTGGGCGATAAGAGCAACAAACAAGACCAAATTCAAATTGACCTCACACCTTTTCTCGCCGTTGCCGCAGGAATCGGAGGAGAAAAGGTGTGGGAAGCAATAGATAAAATTTACAAACCAAAAAGGTTTGAGTTTTATAACTTAGCGAAACAAAATGAGTTTTACGATAACACACTCCTCACGGGAGGAGACATACACCTTCTCGTTTATGGAAGAAGAGCGCTTGGGATTCTGTTGTATATGTTTCAAAATCAGGACAAAGAACTTGCAGAAGAGTTTATAAAAGCGCTTGCAAAAAACAAAGTGTTCAGAAAGGTTATCACCTATGTGCAGAGTGCGGAAAAACTCGACGTTACCGCTGCTCTGCGTAAAATTGCGCCTACTCCGGAAAAACTTCCGGACGATGATACGATAAACAGCGCTATTGCGGTTTTATTCTTTACCGCTATCGGGCTTGAAAAAGAGTTTGTTGAAAACGAAGGACTTCAAGAGGCGCAAAAAGCGCTTTACGGGCTTCAAGAGATGTATCGGAAAAACGGATCTCTGGTTCAATCAAATTTCAGAAACGGAAAAAAGAAGGTTTTGAATAAAGAGATTAAAAAGGAACTGTTCGGCAACCTCGGAAAGGAAAAGGATTATAGGATTTGGAAAAAGTTTATGGTAGAGGGAAATACCGCCCTGAACGCAATGTCGTATATCTTTGATGAAAATCGACTCTCCCTTCCTTCCGTTATAAGGAATATTCCGTTTTCGGGATACGACGCGGACGTTGTTATCTCCGCATTGGAATCTGCCAAAGGAACGGAAAAAACCGAAGACGGAATTATATATTCAAAAGGAAACGTTCCTGCAACAAAAGAAGACGAAGATGTCCTTATGCTTCTCTTCTATATTCACGTCCTTTTGAAGGCATATCGGCAAGTCAAAGAAGAGTTTGTTAAAAATAACAAAGAAACTCTTTATGTCGAACTTGCCTCTCTGATTCAAGAAAAAGAAGACCTTGAAAAGAGAGTAAAAGAAAAAGAAAGAGAAATAGAGGATTTACAGAGAGAACTTAAACTGCGAAGAGATCAAACAAGAAGAATTCAGGAACTTGAGAAAGAAATATACTCTCTCAAAGGGGAAATCTTCAAGGAACGGCAAAAAAATGCCGAACTCAATGCGTTGAGAGAATTTGTATTTTCACTTAAAACAGGAAAAGAAGAAAAGAAAACAGAAGAAGAAATTGCGCCCATTGATGTCCCCGGTGTTTTTGTCGGCGGATTTGACGGACTGTTTGCAAAATTGAAACCGTATTTACCTAACTTTGCATTTGTTTCCGGAGAAGTGAACAGGTTTGACGAAAACTTGCTCAAAAACCGTTCCATCGTTGTTATTTATCCGGAGGTAATGTCCCACGCGCTTTATTACTTCACGGTTGATAAAGCAAAGGAATCCGGGACAAAGATTCTATTTGTTTCCGGAAGGAATATAGAAAAGATTATTAGGAACATAAAGGAGGCGGTGAAATGAAATTTGCCGATGTGGTGATAGTGGCTGCTGCGGTCGCTGTCGGGATTATGAATGCGGTAATAAAACTCTCCGCTGTAAGAGAAATAGAAAAAAGAGGTGAAAAATGAACAGTTTTGAAATCAAAACCCTGTTATTTATAGGAATAATCGTTGCCGTTGTGCTTGTGATAAAGTTTCTTTCACCTTCAAAGGAAAATAAACTTCCGTATGTTTTGAAAACTTCTTGGCTTACCAAAGGAGAGACGAAGATTCTCGAAGGAATTGCCGAGGCAGGATATTTCCCTTTTCCGAAGGTCCGGATACTTGATTTTGTGAAATACGAATACGGAAGAAGAATGCCGATTCAATACCTTTCTCAGGTCTCGTCAAGAAGCGTTGATTTCCTTGTGTGCGATACGGAAACCTTTTCACCTGTTGCTATTGTGATGTGCAGTCCGAATGATTTCGTCAGAAGGCTTTCCGGAAAACTCGGAATCCCGTTCATTGTTATCCGAAAGAACACTTCTCCGGAAGAAGCGAAGAGGATAGTGCTTGCGGAAATTCAAGGAGAAAAAAATGAGTGATTTCGTTACGAAAGAGGAACTTGAAGGCGTAATTGCCGAAGTTCGCAAAGATATAAAGAAGATAGAGGATAGAGTCGATACTTTGGCGTCCGTCCTTGCCTCGCCTGACATACTCCAAGTTGCGGAAAAGTTTCTCCAATTCATATGCGAAAATCCGGAACAATTGTCAAAAGAAGAATTAAAGAAGATTGCAGAGAAAGCAATAAAGATAGGAGAAATGGGAAAGAAGATCAAAAATATAAGGAAGGAGTAAGAATGTCGGTAATAAGGTATCTGAGTCAATTCAGCACTCTTCTTTCATTCATTACCGTAATATGCACGTTCATTACCGTAATATGCACGATTATGATTACTAAAGAAACAAAAAGGATGAGAGAAATACAGACTATCCCAAAACTTCATATTGATGCAGAGCCAAAAGGCTCCATTCTAAATTTGGTCATACGGAATATAGGAGTTCCACCAGCTCACGATGTCAAAATAGTGAGAGTTAATCCGCCCATAGACTATTTCGAAATGGCAAAAGAAAGACTCACTGTAAACGAAAAGGTTATCATTAAGAATGGCAAAAGCGTTTTATACAGCGGAGAAAAAATTGTCTTTCCACTATTGAGCGCAGACGATAAAAATTTTCAGGAAGAGATAAATAAAACTCTTGAAATCGAAGTTTTTTTTCTCGATATAAATGGCTTGAAACATATAGAAGAACGCCGGATAAATCTTAAAGAATTCAGAGATATTTTAATAGAAGGCAAAGAAGCAGAGAAAGCATTTTTTATATAAGGAGGTTGGTTTACTGAGATGAGATATAACAGTGTTTTTGGTTTTGTATTAAGAAAGATAAAGAAAGAATTAAAAGGGAA
>JAGHAO010000047.1 GCA_021161495.1 Caldisericaceae bacterium
CGTCTATAAGTTCCTTGTTTCTTTCGAGAAAATCCCTCAGCGCATCTCTTATCACTTCGCTCATCGTCTTCTTCGTTTTATCCGCAATCTTTTCCACGTCGTTAAAGATCTGCTCGGGAAGTCTGAATGCGACAAACTTTCCGTAACGCACCGCCTTGTCTTTTTTCTCTTCCAGTTTACTCTTTTGCCTGTCAGCTTCGTCAAAAATCGAATCTAACAAATCATACAACCTTTTTCTTTCTTCACTCATTTTTTCACCTCCTATAATTTTTTGTTTAACATCTGTTAAACATTGTATAACAAAATAAAAAAATTGCAATACCCTGAATTGCCTCAACCGAAATCCACTCAAAAATTAATAGAAAGCAAGATAAAATGCGATTCGAAAGGTTATGAGAATAAACCTTGCGTTGAAAGGAAGGGGCCTTGCAAAGTGAGCATCAAAGAAAAAATTTGTCAGCCAATATCAAATTAACTGCGCCAATCCCTTATATTTCTATATCCGTTAAACCGTTTGCTTTCAAACAGGTTAACTTGTTTTTGCAATAAAGCCTTTCACAGTGCATATAAGAAATTGAAACTCTCTTTTGCCAATTAATACCGAAGTAATTCTTATTTTGCTTGCAGATACCCGCAATGTAAAACGAGATACTTTTGAGAAGCCCTTTTTTCAAACCATATAAATTATTGAACCGAACCCTCACTCGGGGTTCGCATTAAACTTTTGACAGGAATTCTTCTCAGAGTTACATCTCAATTCGTTTCGTTTGTCTCGATAAAACCGCTCACGGTTCCTCACGGAAAATATTCGTCTTAAGAGTTGGCGAATTTCAATGATTTTGCAAAAAAGGCGGTATGTTTACAATGTAAGTATGAAAGCAAGGAAAATTCCCTATTTTGCGGTAGCTATTGCCGTTGCACTCACTGCAACGCTCGCTTTTTCAATGCCTAAACATATGAGAGCGGTCCGGACAAAACGGAGCGAAAATATCTCCTATGCGTTGCACTTAAGAGAGCGTGACAGGAATTACAAACTTGGAGTGCTTATCGTATACGTGGACCCGGGAATCAAAACGGAAAGGCTTGAAGAGGTGTTCGATGCGGCAAAAAGCATTAAAGCGAAATGGATAAGAATCGGTTTCATCTGGGCGCTTGCAAACCCGGAAAAAGATAAATACAACTTCAAAGATTATGACATAATAATAAACGAAGCGCTTAAAAGGGATCTGCGCATACTTCCCGTGGTGATATGGACTCCCGAATGGGCATCCGCAAACCGAAATCCGGACAAATACATATTTTACCCGCCTACGGAGAAAACAATAGGAAAATACGGGAGCGGGTACGATTATCTCGAAAAATTCGCAGAGACAATTTCCGAAAGGTACAAAGGGAAAATCGAATACTATGAACTTTGGAACGAACCGGATATGCGCCCTTCCCTGTGCGATGCAAACGGGAACGGCACGTCTTCCGACGAATACGCAAAAATGCTTTCCTATTTTTACAAAGGCATAAAAGCGGGAAATAAAGAAGCAAAGGTTGTTCTCGGGGGGCTTGCGCAGGGAGAAAGGGAGCCCGAATGCGAGAAAGGTTATGCTTTGAAACTGCTTGGATCCGAAAGATACCCGGCAGGGAAAAATTTCGACGTGTTCAATTTTCACACCAATTTTAAACTGCCCGATGAGATAAAAAAGCAAATCGAAGATAACGAAAAACTGCTGAAAAAATTCGGAATCGGAGAAAAGAAAATATGGATAACCGAAACGAGTTATACATCCGACCCGAAACATCAAATACTCGAAGGGTACAAACACGGGGAAATCGGATTTTCAAAATATGTTTACGATGCAATTACAACGGAAATAAACGCGGGAGCGGACGTGATATTCTGGGCCGCGCTGCACGACTACAAACCCGACGTCCCGGAAAGCGACCCTTACAAATATTCCGGCTGTTCGATTACAACCTGCACATAAAACTTGCGGGAGAAATTTTCAGAAACATTTCCGAGCATATCTTTCTCTTAGGGGAATGCGGGAAATAAAAAACTCGAAAAATTTCCGCCGTAAAATTCGCCGCGCAATTCGAACGAACAATATTCGGTTATTTGGGTAGAGAGTAAGATTTCTTGATTTTAAGACTCTTTCAAAACGTGGGGTTATCGAATTTTTCGGAAAAAAGATACCGAAAATTACGCCTCACAAACCCTCTTTTCATACAACCCGTGTCGATAAATCAAAAATAACCCAAAATCCTCACCCTTTATGCCTATATAATCTGAAAGATCCGATATTAATCTTTGCTCTGCTTTTAATCTTTTTCTTAAAAGCGGTTATAATTTATGACCAATAGGATAAGAAACCGTTCCGATGAAACTAAATCGAGGAAACACGCGACAAAAACGAGATTCTTCGTCACTCACTTCGTTCGTTCCTCCGGAATGACTACCTTTTCCGTATCCCTAAGCGTCCCTCCACCCCCGTCACCCTGAAATGTCTCCCGTCCTGTCACTCTGAAACGTCCCTCCACCTTCGTCACCCTGAAGTGTATTAATTCAGGGTCTGAACGTTGAGGGAACACATTTCCCTTGAACTCCTATTCCTTTTTTGTCACCCTGAAATGTCTTTATTCAGGGTCTCGTTTTTAATTCGTTCATTAAAGTGAACCCAAAAACAGAAAAAGACAAGATTCCGGATCAAGTCCGGAATGACTCCTTTGAGACTCTAAAATAAATTCGGGACAGGGTTTAGCACAAAAATTCTAAAACAAGTTCGAGAGATGGTTTGAAATTAGCTATATGCATTACCATTCGAAACTCATTTGCCATAACTCTCTTTCCATTGTTGAATAGGGTTATTTTAAGAGAAATATCAATAAGTACGTTGTTATTTACTAATTTCGTCCTTCCAGTTTTCTTTTGCGATTATTTTTTCTAACTTGCGAAACAATTCCGGGATATTTCCGGATACTATTCTCCACAGTATTACACTGTCAACTGAAAAATAACCGTGAGTAAGTTTATCCCTTGTCTTTGCAATACTACTCCATTCAATCTCCGGATATTTATTTTTAAATTCGTCAGAGATATTTTTTACTGCTTCTCCCAATATCTCAATATTCCTTACCACTGCATCGATAGTTTTATAATCACCGCAAAAAGATTTCAAATCCATACCTTCTATATAAAGCAAAATATTTTGTGATGCCAGGAACATATC
>JAGHAO010000196.1 GCA_021161495.1 Caldisericaceae bacterium
AAATGCAAATTTACCAATTCCTTTCCGTATTGAGCCATCTCTTTGAAAATACCGTAATCCGCAGTGAAAGGAACACGAGGAAAATCAATTTTTAGAAATTCCGCGTACTTTTCTCTGTTAATATTCGAATAAAGACTTCTCAGAGCGACTGCAAAAGCAAGATCCTGCATTAAAGCATTTCAAGGTCACAGGAGAAGAGTCGCTCTTAACTTGCTTTAGGGTTCCCGTATTTCAAAGATTTTGATGTGACGAAACAAAAGTCTAATTCAGTAGCGACAAAAGAGAGTATTAACTTTGGATAATAAAAATGGTTATTCCAATAAAGCGTAGCGGCACAAAAATTTCAGTTGCGGAGGTTGAAAATGAGTATGTCTCACAAGCACGGACCGATAAACTATCCGGCAGCACAACAGAACGGGATATTTTTATAAGTTGCATGTTTTTGAAAGTTGAACCGAGCTTCCGATTATACCGATGGCAAGTCCTATAGGACATACAACAATACCTAAAATAAAGAAAATAACCTCGTCATTTGTTCCTAGCTTCGTCCAAAAGTTAGGGCCGAATAAGTATATAAACAGAGCATAAATCAGGTTATGAAGAACTATGCCAACAATAACTCCTGCAGCACAAACACCCGTTAATATCAGGAACTTTCTGAGTTTGCCTTGGACTTTTTTCTTTACTGTTAAAACGATAAGCCATATGCCGCAAATAAGCAACAAAATTCCTCCACCAAATATAGACGGAGAAACTAAGTACCGAGGGATAAAATCCTGAAGAAAAATTGTCCCTGTTAGCGCAATAAGAACAGCCGATAGTATCCATAATAAAATCTTTATGGAAGTTTTCGAAGTCTCCATAGTTTTCACCTCCTTTCTCTATAGTTTATTCAGGCGGGATTGAAACCGGAACTACCTTTTCTTGCGGTTTTTCCTCAATAACACGCTTCTTCCATTCCCCTTTGAAGTAGAAGAACAAAGCTACTACCGCAGCACCGACGTTACTCAACGCCATACCCCACCATATTCCGGCAGAACCGAATTTATTGCTCAAAATAAATGCAAGCGGTATTCTTAACCCCCAAAGCCTTACAATATCCACGATCATCGGTTGGGTATTATGCCCGGAGCCTCTGAAAAGAGCGGAAATAGCGCCGATTATTCCGAAGAATGGAATACCTACCATAAATATTGTAACAAATTTTATTCCTTCTGCAAGGATATCCGCCCTTCCGGGAATAAACAATTTGAACAGGGGAACCCTCAAGGCAAACAGTAAAACGGATTCCGCTATCGTTATCAGAATTTCTATCCGCAATCCTTTTTTTGCGATTTCGGAGACACGTTCCGTAAGATCTGCACCGAGATTCTGCCCGATCATTGTTGCTATTGCCATTGATAATGCGTCAACGATGATAAATTCAAGGCTTATTATTCTGTCACCGATTCCGTATGCGGCAAGTGCAACCTCGGCATTTCGCACCCTACCGATAATACCGGTAACGATAAGAAACCCGAAAGCGGACGTTCCATTGCCGATAGCAGCGGGAAACCCTATCTTAAATATTTTTTTCATCCAGGAAAAATCGGGTACAAGATCCTTTAATGTAACTCTTATTCCCTTTTCTCCTTTGAACAGGATATAAAGTGCAATAACAGCCGCAATACCCTGGCAAACAACAGTGGCAAGGGCCGCACCGCGGATACCCATCTTCGGAAAACGCCACCAGCCGAAAATGAGGAAGGGATCCAGAATGATATTTAAGGAAACAGTAATTAGACTTACATACATCGGAGTTACGGTATCTCCTTCGGCGGAAAGCATTGATTGAAAAACAGCGGTGATAAACATAAAAGGCATACCTAAAAATACCAATTTGAGGTATGATACGGCATTTCTCACCACTTCAGGATCTTTCGTAATAGTCTTTGCAAATAGAGGTGAAAAAATTATCCCGATAATAGCAATAAGGACTCCGAATATGACGGCGAGAGAAAGCACCTGACTTGCGGAGAAATTTGCTTTCCTTCTGTCTCCGGCACCAATGTATTGAGAAACAAGTGCAACCCCCGCCATTCCGAAGCCGAAAGAAAAAGCGATGAGAAACCATATTAAAGGCCATGCAATCTGCATTCCCGCAACTGCGCTCCCGCTTTCCGAGGCGGGAAGATGCCCCAGCCAAAATGTATCGGCGAGATTGTAAAGCGTCTGCAACAATTGGGAAACCATTAGCGGAATGCTTAATAGGAACATCGTTTTAATAGGATTACCACTTAAAATTTCTTCTCTTGAAACTTTTCTCATTTTGTTTGTCCTCCGTAAATAGAGATTAGGAAAAAGTTGATATTAATCAATTTTTCTCCCGGTAAAGTTAAACTATTTCCACTTCCACATGTTCATTGTCTTCTTTGTCGCTTATATCAACAATTTTTCCCTTAAAATTCGGGTCTTTTAACACTTCCGAAAGTTTATCAATGTCAATGGGAATCTCTTTTCCGTTAATATCGAGGGAATTTTTCCCCATTTTTTTCGCAATTGCCAATCCGAATTTTACAATTCCAAACGGAATATTTACTTCGACTTCCTTTTTCCCGTCCTTCGTGACCAGCACTCTAAACGTTCTTTTTCCGTTTGAGATTTTGCTTTCATCTATCTTTTCACCCGAAATATCCGAAGATTTTATAGCCTTAATCAATTCCACGGCTTCCTCTTTTGTGATCTTTCCTTCTTCCAAAAGTTCCAACACTTTTTTAATTTCTTCTTGCATAAATGCACCTCCGAAATTAGATTTTTATAAAAATATCGCCTTTTTTGGTTATTAACCGCAAAGAAAAATCCCCGCTTTCCCGAACCAATCTGCTGCCGGAAGGAAGTTTTTCTTTTTCAATCGTTTTACCGTTTTCATAAACTGCAAATTCGCCACGAACCAGGAAATTTTTGCCGGAGTCGGAAAGTTTGATGTCTCCTAATTTTGTTTCCGCAAAGAATTTGATATTCTTTCCTATACCGTCACACGTAATATCTCCAAGCATTGTTTTTACGCTTGCATTTCCTTTCAATGATGGCGACCTCAAGGCAAAGTCGCCGCTGTAAAGCGTGGCATCAGCATCCGAAATTTTGGAATCCACTATTGAAGCATCTCCCGAATATGTTTTCAGGGAACCGCCCGAAATGTCCGAATTATCTATAAGCACGTCTCCGGATTTTGCTTCGACGTTCAACCTGCCCTTGCACTCTTTTACTTTTATGTCTCCGGAAACAGTGTTTGCCTCAATCCTCCCGCTTATGCCTTTTAGAGTGAGATCTCCGCTTACGCTTTTTATTTTTACATCCGCCGAAAGATTTGAAATATTTACATCCCCGGAAACTGTTTTTATATCGATATTACAATAATTAGGAACAAAAACTGTAATTTTGGCAGGTTCTTCTTTCGGATTCAAAATACTTCCCAACGAAAAAATGCGTTTTTTGGAATGTATCTTTACGCGGTCTCCTTCTTTTTCCACAATCAGATGCTCCGGCCCTTCGGAAATTTTTACAAAATTTTCTTCCCATCCTTTAATTTCGACATCAATCGAAAAAAGGTGTATATCAACAGCCTTTACACTATCCCATCGAGGAATGTGGGTGGCATCCTTCTCCTCATTCGAGATAAGATTCTTAAGCTCTGCATATTCCTCTTCGGAAATCTTTCCGTTTTTCAATAACTCTTCGAGTTTATCTTCCGCCGCATTTGCCATTTTTGCTCTCTCCCTTCAAAATATTTATTGCTTCCTTTGCGGAAATTTCACCTTTTTCGAGTGCCCGGAGGATTTCCATTTTGTCGAGAGGTTTGCTTTCTTCGGATAAGCCAAGCGCTCCGAGCAATTTCTCAAGTTTTGCTTTTACCGTAGGATAGGAAATGCCGAGCCTTTCCTGCACTTCTTTCAGGTTGCCGCGCGATTTTAGGAATGCAACGAGAAATTCCAGATTTTCCGAATCAAGCGAAAGAAACTTACTTATGGGAAAGTTGCCTCTTATCACGGTTCCACATTTCGGGCATTTTAGTTCCGTAATTTCGAGCACTGCACCGCAAGAAGGACACCTCGTCGGTAATTTTTTCACTTTCACCTCCATATTATTAAATCTTTCTTTAATAATTTTAATATATAATTTAATTTTGTCAAGATATAAATAAAAAAATGTGGAGAATTTTCTCCACATTTTGGAAAAGTTATTAAATATCGGTGAATTTTACAATCCGCGGACTATTACAATAGGAGTTTGCTGGTCTTCGTTTCCTGCGGGGTTATCGGAAAGCGCGGCCTCCAATTTTTCTTTGTCCACTCCGCTGCTAAACCCAACCGCCCAGGCATTACCCAAATCGTTTGCATCGATTATTGCAGCTTCGCACCCCGTAATTTCTTTTATCTTTTCGCTCACGGCAAAAGAATCTTTAGGCCCAGGAATTACGGCATAATCAAACGGCGGCATTGCGGCGGGAGGATCGTCTATGAGGGCAGCCTGAGCACCTGCAGTTTTATAAAACCAACCGCTTTTTCTTAAAAGCCTTCCTATGGCGCCGGCAAAAGCGGCAAAAATTATTCTCGCAACTCCGCTTTCCCTGATTGCAATTTCCATTGCCGCAGGATTTGCAAGGGGTGCAGCACCTCCGAAAGGAACGTCTTTGTGCGAGACAAAATGAGAAAGAATCACTGCAAGTTTGGACGGGAAAATCGTATCCACCGTAACGCTTCTTTCTTCGCACATTGCGGCAACGCAGGAAGAAACCGTTATAATATCACCTTTTTTCCTGATATCTTTGGTGTATTTGTCCACTATTTCGTAGAGGTTGTCTCCTTCTCGTATTAGCGGTGTTTTTATCGGGATCTTTTCCACACTGCTGCGAGAAATCCAGGATTTCTTCTCCCTATACGGGAATTTTTCGTTGGGAAATGCGGATTTTGCGAATTCGTAAAGTTTTTTATACCCGGGGTGCGTTTTAATTCCGAGTATTAGAACTTCTTTTGCTCTTTCTTTGTCTCCTAACTTTATCAAAGTATCGGCGAACTTTTGAAAATCCGATGCGTAAAAGTCGGATGGCTCAAGTGCGATAAAGAGTTCAAAATACTTTTTCGCATCCTCCAAATCACCTTCCTCGTAAGAAAGGTTTGAAAGCCTTTTCAAAAAATACCTGTAAGGAGACATCGTTGTTTTTACGGGTTCCGAGAAATAAGAAAGCCCTTTTTTGTAAGTTTCTTTTGCCTTTTCGGGATTCTTGAAGTCATACAGGTATAAATCTCCGAGCATCAAATAAAGCCAGAGATTGTCAGGATTGTTTCGAATAGCAGTTTTAAGAACATCTGCCGCCCTGTCGAGATCTCCGGATTTGACATACAAATCCGACAAGAGTTTATGCGCTCCGACTCTTTCCTTTTTATTTCTTTCTATAAAATTCTCAAGCAAATTTATTGCCTCTTTTGTTTTGCCACTGTTCTTCAACCTTTTTGCTTCTTCAATCACATTCATAATCCAAGCTCCTTTGATATTGATTTCATTGCATTAAGCGCAATCTCTACAAATTCTTCGAGAGAAAACCCTATTTCCGAACATGCCGCGATCTGCTCTCTGTTTGCACCCGATGCAAATCTCCTTTCTTTAAACCTTTTCAAGACGAAATCCGCATCAACGTTGGAAAGTTTTTTGCCTTTTACCAATGCGCAAGCCGTTATTAATCCGCTTATCGGATCCGCAGAATATAACGCTTTGTCAAGCAGAGATTTTCTTGGAGTTCCCGTCATCGGATTATGTGCTTTCACCGCATACGTAATATCGGCGGGAAATCCCATTTTTTCGAGCATCTGCGCCCCTATAATGCCGTGGAACTTCGGCGTATTCCTCGTTTTACCGAGGTCAATATCATGCATTAAACCGGCAATTCCCCATTTATCCGCATCTTCTCCGAACCTCTCCGCAAGTTTTCGCATTATTGCTTCAACGGCAAGCGAATGCTTAATAAGGTTTTCATTTTTAAGATTCTTTTTCAAAGCATCCAATAACTCGTTTCTTTCCATAATATCTCCCATGAACAAATTTGTCCTTATTATAAAAGAAATGTATAATTAACAAAAGTTCGTGCCCAGGAGGTGGATAGGATATGAAAAGATTATTTATATTTTTATTGGCTTTCCTGCTGATTATGAGCGCATTTTTACCCCGATACGAAGCATTTTCCGCAGATAAGCCTGTATTGACAATTGAAAAGATAGGGCCGGTAAATGCGGCCCCGGGAAGTGTAGGTGTATATAGAATCACACTCAAAAACATCGGTAGCGGCACTGCGACAAATACGGTAGTAAAAGACTTTTTACCGAATGGAATCGTATTTTTGTCTGCTCACCCTACACCTTCTTCGGTTTATCAGGATCCGTTTTACGGTGAGGTTCTCCGGTGGAATGTAGGAGATTTTGAGCCTGGTAGTAACAAAAGTTTTACGATCAGAGTACGTTTTCCTTCATTTGTGAACGGTTGTGTTGTGTTTAGAAACAGAGCAGTTGCTTTTGCAGATAATGCGAATAAAGTAGAAACTATTTTTGATACAATTGTGTGTGCACCGAATGGGAATAATGAAGGCGGAAGCGGGGGTTCGGGAGGAAGCGGAGGAAATACAGTAAACCCCATTAACGTTTCCATCAACCCACCCGAAAAGATCTGCATAGGCGCAAAGTCAAAGTTCGTATTTACATTTACAGGCGGAGTTCCTCCGTATGAATATACGGTGAACTTCGGAGACGGAA
>JAGHAO010000124.1 GCA_021161495.1 Caldisericaceae bacterium
CATTGTTTTTATTAACACGTCCTTTAACAAATTCAAAATACCCCGTTTCCAAAAGCACGGCATCAATCAACGCATCTAACCCGGAAGATTTGCCGGAATCCGCGGAAACGACATTGCCCTTATCAAAAAAAATTTTAAAGGAAACTCCTTTTCCTTTTATATTCAAAATACCGGTTGCTTTTGAATTCATAAGCAGTTGAAAAACCTCAAGCAAACCGACATCTACCAAGTTACCTTTTAAATTTCCCGCCACGTTCCCTCCTTTTCAAATTTAGCCCGGGATATTCCCGGGCTATTTAAGATTTATACAACGGAGGGGGATTATTTCCCCATATCTTTTAGTGCTTTTTGATAGAGATCTTCTCCTATCTTCGGAATCCACTTGTCGTAAATCGGCTTTGTCGCGTTGATGAAGTCCTGCCTCTCCTGGTCGGTGAGGAGCGTTACGTCCATACCTTGCTCTTTCAGGTAAGCGATGTAATCCGTAATTTCCGGGGTTTCACCGAAGTGTTCCTTGAGGTCTTTGAGCGCGCTTCCGTCGTCAAGCCCCACTCTGCACATATCCTTTTCCCAGCGTGCCGCTTCAATTGCATCTTTCTTTATGATTTCCTGGATGTCGGCAGGGAACGAATCCCAAACCTGTTTGTTCACACCGACAATAACCGGGTCAACAAGATAATTCCACAACGTTACATACTTATGATACTGCCAAATTTTAACAGGAATCAAAACGCCCATAGGGTTTTCCTGACCATCGACAACACCCTGCTGGAATGCCGTTACCGCATCTCCCCAAGACATACTAACGGGGTCTGCTCCAAGCTGTTTGAAGATGTCAATAAAGATGGGGGAACCTACGACCCTTAGTTTCAACCCTTTAAGATCTTCGGGTTCTTTAATCTCATGTTTACTGTTCGTTACCTGCCTGAATCCGTTTTCCGCCCAAGCAAGTCCTACAACGCCTTTTTTCTCCATTGCATCGAATACCGCTTTTCCCGTTTCTCCGTTTTCAAGCGCATCAAGGTTTTTGTAATTGTTGATAAAGAAAGGCAGAGAGAAGATGTTACATTCCGGAATTGTGGGAGACCAGTTGATTGTGGAGCCCCAAGCAAAATCGATAACACCTTGCGACATAAGTTGGAATTCGTTCGTCTGCTTCCCTTTGAAGAGCTGACCGCCGTAGTAAACCTTAATGTTAATCTTTCCGTCCGTGTCTTTCTTCACCATATCGGCGAATTTCTGCGCCGCCTCGCCCCACCAGAACGAAGGACCTACAACAACGCTTAAGTTGTACTCCGCTTTGGGTTTGAAAGTCTCCTCCTTGGGTTGTTGATTTTGCTGTTGTTGAGGACTACAACCCGTAAGCCCTACTGCAAGCATCGACGCAATAAGCATCAACGCAAGCAACACACTTAGTGTTTTTTTCATCGTACTACCTCCTTTGCATTAAATTTTATCATAAATTTCTTTACTTTCAATTAAGGATGCAATCTCTCCGAGAAATTCGGCTGCGTCCGCTCCGTCTATCCATTTGTGGTCGTAAGACAAACTGAACCAACACATCGGGCGGATTGCAATTTTATCTTCGTCCAATACAACAGGCTTTTTCACCGTGCGCCCCACTCCGAGTATTGCAACTTCACCGGGGTTAAGCACCGGAGTAAACATTTCCGTACGCATCATTCCCAGATTGGTAAGCGTAAAGTGAGAGCCAGTAAGTTGCTCCTCCGTAAGTTTTCCTTCGCGCGCAAGCGTAGAAAGATTTTTTAATTCCGCATTCACTTCGGAAAGGGATTTCGAAGAAACGTTTTTAATCACGGGGACAACAAGCCCTTTATCCGTACTTACGGCAACTCCGACATTCACGCTGTCGAAATATTCCACCTCTTCCCCGTTGAAATTCACATTAAACTTCTCCAACTTTTTGAGGACTTCCGCAAGAAGTTTCACTAAGATAGCAGTGACAGAAACCTTTTCTTTCAAGGAATTTCTGAATTCGAAAAGGCTCGACATATCGACTTCCGTCATATTCGTAACAAGCACGGAATTTTTGTAAGATTCGGAAAGATGCCTTGCAATCGTTTTTCTGAGAGGAGAAATTTTTTCTTTCCGTCCGCCTTTAGGCACGGCTTTCGAGGCAATTGCCTTCAAAATATCCTTTTCTATAATTCTTCCGTTGGGACCTGAGCCTTTGATTGCGGATAAATCTATACCGTGCTCCCGTGCAAGCCTTTTTGCAATAGGAGAGGCTTTTATGAACCCGGCAGGGGTTTCTCCCTTTTGCCCGGTTTCCGCACTCCTTGCTTCCGTTTTTTCCGGAATAACTCTTTTTTCCTCTTCTGCGAGTTTTTCGGAGACTTGCTCGATTTCTTTTTTGAGTTCCTCTTCGTTTTCCGCAATGTATGCCACCACTTCACCGACTGCCTGCTCCTCACCCTCGGGAACAACAATTTTTTTCAAAAATCCGCTTGCAGGGGACGGAACATCGTTCGTGATTTTCTCGGACTCCGCTTCGAAAAGCGGTTCTCCCTCAGATACAGGGTCTCCCTCTTTTTTATACCATTTTGTTATAAAGCCTTTCTCCATCGAGAGCCCGAATTTAGGCATCCTTACCTCAATCACACGGCACCTCCGACGACTTTCCTCACCGCATCTTCGACGCTCTTACTGTCGGGAACGACGAAATCCTGCAGCGGCGGGCTGAACGGTATGTGCACATTATATGCACCTACTCTCAGAATCGGAGCGTCAAGGTAATCGAACACTTCTTCCTGGACAACGGATGCAACTTCCGCGCTCCAACCTCCGCGTTTCCACGTCTCGTGAGCTACCACAAGACGATGTGTTTTCTTCACGGATTCAAGCACTTTTTCCCTATCCCAGGGGACAAGCGTTCTCAAATCTATGACTTCAACATCAATCCCTTCTTTGGAAAGATTTTTTGCAGCTTTCAAAGATTCGTGAACCATTCTGGACGTTGCAACAACCGTAACGTCCTTCCCTTCCTTTTTTATGTCCGCCTGCCCGAAAGGAATGTAATATTCCTCCTCGGGAACCGGGCCTTTCAGACCGTAAAGCATTTTATGTTCGAAGCAGATTACCGGATCGTCCGAGCGGAGCGCCGTTTTGAACAATCCTTTCATATCGTAAGGAGTGGAAGGAACAATTACCTTAATTCCCGGAATATGCATAAATATCGTCTCTATGGATTCGGAATGCTGAGCGGCCGCACTCTTTGAAATTCCGTCAGGGCCCCTCAAAACGAGGTGCAGTTTCGCCTGCCCACCCGTCATATACCGGAATTTCATAATTTGGTTTGCAATTGCCGTCATCCCGGTGAAAAGGAAATCGGCAAAATGGAATTCGGCAACAGGCCTCATACCGGCAAGAGCCGCACCCAATGCCGAACCGAAAATGACTTCCTCTGAAATAGGAGTGTCGATCACCCTGTCGGGAAATTTCCCGAGCAGAGATTTGTATGCACCGAAAATTCCGCCTTGTTTTGCGATGTCTTCTCCGTATGTAAAGATCGTAGGATCCCTACTCATCTCCTCGAACATCGCTTCGCCTAACGCTTCGGAAAATGTTATCTCTCTCATGGCATTCCTCCTTTAATAGTCGTATCCCGTATCGTCGACAAAGAGGTCCGTAAGTGCCTCTTCCGGTGCAGGATAAGGACTTTCTTCCGCAAATTTTACCGCTTCTTCCACTTCTTTTTTGGCAAGCTCCCAAATATTTTTCTTTTCCTCTTCTCCGAGCATTCCGAGTTCTTTCAAACGTTTTTCAAACCTTCCTATCGGTTCGTTTGCCCAATGCTCTTCAACTTCCTGTTCCTGGCGGTAAAGAGTCGGATCTCCGACGAAATGCCCCTTTATTCTGTAAGTTTTCGCTTCGATAAGAGTGGGGCCTCCTCCGCTTCTTGCGCGCTCGACGGCCGCTTTCACAGTTTCGTAAACTGCTATCACGTCGTTTCCGTCTATGGAAACTCCGGGAATGTTGTATCCGATCGCGCGGTCGGCAATATTCGCGACTGACGTTGTTTCCTGAACGCGCTCCGTGGAAGCGAACTGGTTGTTCTCATTGAGGAAGATAACGGGAAGTTTGTAAATGGAACACCAGTTCAGCGCTTCGTGAAAGGCTCCCCTGTTCGAAGCACCGTCTCCGAAGAACGAAACAACGACATTGTCTTTCTTTTGCAGTTTGATTGCCATTCCGGCACCGGCTGCAATGGGAAGGCCTCCCGCAACTTCACCGTTTGCTCCCAAAACTCCGATCGAAAGGTCGGCAATGTGCATCGAACCACCTTTGCCTTTGCAATACCCCGTTTCCTTGCCGTAAAGTTCGGCCATCATCTTCTTAATGTCCGCTCCTTTTGCGATCATATGGCCGTGCCCTCTGTGAGTGGATGTAATGTAATCATCCCTTCGCAGGTTCACCATAGCTCCGGCGGCTATTGCTTCTTCTCCGATGTAAAGGTGGATGAATCCCGGCAATTTACCTTGAAGAAACAATTCTTCTGCCTTTTTTTCAAAAGTTCTTATACGAACCATCGTTACGTATAAACTTTGCAAAAACTCCTTCGAGTACTCCATAAGCACCTCCGAAATTTTAGTCTCCACTACTTATATGCAAAAACCGTGCCAGGTGTCGGTATGTCGCAACAGTGGTAATTTTATGAGATTAAACGACGACAAAGTGTAAAAATTTTTAACACTTTGCTGTAAATTGTAAAATTAGTTAACACTTTCAGGATGTTAAAACACAAAAACCCGGCCTTGCGGTCGGGAAAAAGCGAAAAATTCGGCTCGGTTAAATAAGGAGGTCGAATACTCTGCGTGCTCGTTCGTGATGCGCTGTTTCAGGATTTTTTACTTTCGGGTCAAGTTCTTTTATAACCCTCGCATAAGCGACAACAAGCCCGCCCGCTATTTCGGGAAGCATATTTTCCACGTCTTCCGAAATAACAATGTCAATCGGAGGCAAAGCTTTCAATTCATCCAAAACAGGCACAAGTTCAAGTGCCACGTCAAGCTTCTTGAACTCTTCGATGCTGTTTTGAAGCCCTTTTGTTAAAGGAAGGTCGAGAGAGACAAGATAGTCTCTTCCGTTGAATTTCGCATTCTTTGCCGCAACTTCAAGAAGGTCTCTTATTTTATCTCTAATGAAATCGGAGAGCCTTCTTAAATCGTTTTTATCCACATCAAGGCTTGCCGCTTGCCTGAACAACCTTTCGAACTGAGCAACTTTCATCAGCATAGTATCACCTCCTTCGGCCAAATTTTCGACTGCCCAAGTTTATCAGAAATCGGAAAATATCATAATATTTTTTCGAAAGATTTACCTTGCGAAAAATCCTCGCGCATTTTCAAGAAAAA
>JAGHAO010000067.1 GCA_021161495.1 Caldisericaceae bacterium
ATATGTCCATTCTCTCAGTCTGCCTGTAAGGGCCGTAAGGGCCTCCTTTGAGATACCCTTCGTCCCATTCTATTCCCAACCACTGTATGTCTTCTATCATTGATTTTATCGCTTCGTCCGTTGAACGCTTTTTATCCGTATCGTCCAACCTCAATACCATTGTTCCGTTGTTGTGCCTTGCAAACAAATAATTAAACAATGCACTCCTTGCATTGCCTATGTGTATGTGCCCCGTGGGGCTCGGTGCGTATCTTACTCTAACCATTGTTACCTCCGTAATGTGTTTGCTTAATTTTAACAGAACAGTGCGAAAATTAAAAAGGTGTTCATATTTGAAATTCTCCGAAAAACAACGACTCAACAATTGATAAAACAAATGGAGTTGTCCTTGCAGGTTTCCAAAAAATAATAAGACACCGTATCTTTTTATTGACTTTAAAAAATTTTGGGATATACTAAAAAAGAATGAAAAGAAATCTTAGAGTATCTAATAATAAAAAAGTTGTTTTAAGAAGGGCAGGTCTTCGAACCTTGCCCTTTTTTTATTTATAAAAAATTCACAGGAGGTGGACAATGTCTCAAATCGATGAAGTCATTGCAAAAGTGAAAGAAAAAGACGGGGATCAGCCGGAGTTTATCGAAGCGGTAACCGAGGTATTAGGTACGCTGAGGCCTACGGAGGAAAAACATCCGGAATTCGTAAAGGCAAAAATTTACGAAAGAATTGTGGAACCCGACAGAGTGATTATTTTCCGCGTTCCGTGGGAAGACGACAAAGGCGAAATTCATGTAAACAGGGGATTCAGGGTTCAATTCAACAATGCAATCGGCCCCTACAAAGGCGGATTGAGGTTTCACCCCAGCGTAAACTTAGGGATTATCAAATTCTTAGGGTTCGAACAGATATTCAAGAACTCTCTTACAACCCTTCCGATGGGTGGCGGAAAAGGCGGCTCGGACTTTAATCCCAAAGGGAAATCCGACAGAGAAGTTATGCGATTCACATACGCATTTATGAGAGAACTGTTCAGGCACATCGGACCCGACACGGACGTTCCTGCGGGAGATATCGGAGTTGGTGCGAGAGAAATCGGATACCTTTACGGATATTACAAAAAGATTAAAAACGAGCATACTGGCGTTCTCACCGGAAAAGGCTTGGAATACGGCGGAAGTTTGATAAGACCGGAGGCAACGGGATACGGAGTTGTGTATTTCACAATGAATATGCTTGCAACAAAAGGTATGGATCTGAAAGGAAAAACAATCGTTGTGTCCGGAGCAGGAAACGTTGCGCAGTATGCGGTTGAAAAATCTCTCGAATACGGCGGAAAAGTGATTACAATGTCCGATTCGAACGGGGCAGTCGTGGATATGGACGGAATCGACAGAGGAAAGCTTGATTACGTAATGGACCTTAAAAACGTAAGAAGAGGAAGAATCAGAGAATACGTTCAGAAATACCCACATGCAAAATATTACGAAGGAAAATCCGTATGGGATGTAATAAGAGACGAAGGCATCAAAGTCGACGTGGCACTTCCCTGCGCAACCCAGAACGAAATTCACGGAGACCATGCGGAAGCAATGGTGAAAAACGGGCTTATTGCAATCGTGGAAGGTGCGAATATGCCTTCGAACCTTGATGCAATTCATATTTATCAGGACAGCGGAGTTTTGTTCGGCCCCGCAAAAGCCGCAAATGCAGGAGGCGTTGCGGTATCCGGGCTTGAAATGACTCAAAACAGTATGAGGCTCTCCTGGACAAGAGAAGAAGTCGATGCAAAACTCAGGGAAATTATGAAGAAGATTCACGATACCTCCCTCGAAGCGGCAGCGGCATATGGAAAACCGGGAGATTACCTCACCGGGGCAAACATCGCCGGATTCCTCAAAGTGGCAAAGGCAATGCTTGCATACGGAGTGGTGTAAAACAATTCGGACTTACCCCTTACCTAAAGCCCTGCAAAAACGCAGGGCTTTTTTAATTGCACTTGACAGTTTTCGGAATTCGCATATCTTATTATATATGAGCATTAAAAAATACGATTATTTGCCACACCTCGATTTTGAAACCGAGTGGTGGTATTTTACGGGGTTTTTGAACGAAAAATACGGGTTTGAATTCACCGTGTTTTTGGCAAAGCCAAGATTTCTTCCACTCGGTGGTAGTTTTATGGCCGTAAGGCCAAGCCTTACGCATTTTACGGTAACAGACCTCGAAAGGAACAAATTTTTCTTTACGGAATGGATGAAATGGACAGACTTCACCCACGAAGGAGTGGAAGGAAATTTGCTGAAAATGAGAAGCAAATATATGAGGTTTGAAACAAACGGAAAAGAAGATCTCATTCAGGCGGACGGAGAAAAATACGAACTCGTTTTGCACGGAGAAAACGAAAAAGGCATTGTACCTCACGGGGAAGACGGGATCATAGAAATGCCGGAAGGAAAGTCGTATTATTATACGGCACCGCGGTGCAAGGCAACCGGTTTTCTCCGAATAGAAGGAACATTCCGCTCCGTAAGCGGCAATTTCTGGCACGACCACCAATGGGGTAATTTCCAAGTAAAAGGCGGATGGGACTGGTTAGGAATAAGGCTCGAGAATAAAACGGAAATAATGGTTTTCAGCATAAAAAACAAAAAGGGAAATCTTATTTCAAAATATCTTTCCGTAGTTCTTCCGGACGGAACCGTTCAAAAGTTTGATTCTTTCACTTTGACTCCCCTTTCGGAAAACGAAAAATACCCGACCGAATGGGAACTCGAATTCGAAAAAGGAAAACTTTTTGTAAAATCCGCTCCGATAAAACAAGTTATTCGTTCCAAAATTCCGTCCGTTCCTGAATACGCAGAGATGCTCTCGTTTGTCGAAGGGACACTTTCCGGAGAAAAAATAAAAGGATACGCATTCGTTGAAATAACAAACGGAATGAGATAATCCCGAAATGAAAATAAAATTTTTGGGAACTGCGGGTGCAAGGTTCGTTGTGGCAAAGCAACTCCGTGCATCCGGCGGAACGATTGTTCAAACGGAAAAAAGAACCTTTATCATTGACCCGGGGCCCGGAACGCTCGCGAGGCTCGCAAAATCACGCCCCAAAATCGACGTTATGAAAACAGACGGGGTAATTCTCTCACACATACACCTGGACCACTCAAATGACGCAAATATAGTAATCGACGCTTTCACACAAGGGGGGCTTTCCCCGAAAGGTTTTCTTTTTACGACAAAAGAAGCGCTTTACGGAGAAAGCAGAGTGATTCTTTCGTATCTTACAAAATTCCTGAATAGGATCGAAACATTTTCGCACAAAGAAAAAATTACGGAAGGGGATTTCGAAATAACACCCTTTAGGCATAAGCACACGGCGGAAACATACGGGCTAAAAATAAAATCCGGCGGGAAAACGGTTTCTTTCGTAATTGACACGCTGTTTTTCGAAGATTTGAAAGCATATTACGAAGAAAGCGACATTCTCATAATAAACTGCGTGAGGTTCGAGCCGAAAGAAGGGATAATGCATCTTTCGGCAAAAGACGCGGAAGAACTCATAAAGGCAGTAAAACCGAAAAAGGCAATCCTCACACACTTCGGAATGACAATGCTCAGGGCAAAGCCGTTCGTTGTGGCAAGCGAAATGTCGGAAAGGACGGGAATAGAAGTAATCGCAGCATCCGATGGAATGAGTTTGGAAATCTGAAAATTTTTGCAAACATTTTGCAAACCTGTTTGCATTATCTTATAAAAGGAGGGGAATGAGATGAAAAAGAGGTTTGCGTTTTTTGCAATTTGCACGATTTTGGTGTTCGCCGTGCTGTCGAACGCATTTGCACAGACGGTTTCGGTGGCCTTATCTTCAATTAAATTCGA
The DNA here is from genome assembly GCA_021161495.1 of Caldisericaceae bacterium. Classification (GTDB taxonomy): domain Bacteria; phylum Caldisericota; class Caldisericia; order Caldisericales; family Caldisericaceae; genus AUK232. Next base: position 3,878 of record JAGHAO010000067.1, read on the forward strand.
CGGAAATTACTACATCGTAAAAGGAATTGTAAGAGTTTCCGATTTAAACCCGAAAGGACAACTCCCGGAAAGCGACGTTGTTACAATCTATGCGGATATTTTGAAAAATAGCGAAGGGAAATTTCCCGTTCTTCCCGATTCGCTCTGGATAACACAGGGGCAAGTGAAAAACGGCAAAGTGCTTACCGATACGGAACTTCGCGGAACAAACTGCATCACCTTACGCCTCTGGGAGTGGGTTGTAAGGCGAGACGCCTGGAAAGAAGGGGCAGGTGAAAAAGACGGGCGCTTCTACTTCGACGCCTCGAAAATGAAAAGCAGTTATGAAAAAGAGTTTGAAATCAAAATACCGAAAGAGTATATGGGAAATACGGTAAGAATAAGGGCATTTCTGAATCACTCCTGGGGAGGGCCTTTTGCCGCATGGCCTGCATTTTCATATCATCACACCATTATCTACGAAGGAAAATTAAAAGAGATTGCCGGAAAACGCAAAGAAACGGTAAAGGAAGCAAAAGAAACGGCAAAAGACAAAATCATCAAAATTCTGAAAAATATGCCGAAATTCACCGGGAGCAATATAAAGAAAAAAGGGATGTATGATTTTCCAAAACCTAACGAAGTGGACCTCTCAAACGAATACGAAAAACAGAATAAGAAAAAATTGGACGAATTTGCAAAAAAGAATAAAATAAAGAAGACGGAAATCGTAAAAGGGAATGGAAAAACAAAAACCAAAATTCCGAACGGCGACCCCACGCTGAAAGACAAAATCAAATATTACGGAGGAAAATTGGGTGGAACTCTCGCAGGACTTTTGCCAGGAGGTTCCGTAATAAGCACGGATGTGGAAAACGAAGTGAGCAAAGCGTTAGGTTTGGGAGATGTAAAGAAAACTCAGATCGAATTGAAAGTCGATCCACTTGCTGCCTCGCTTTACAACAAATTCAACGTAATATCTGAGAGAGAAAACAAATACTCGCATTTAACGAATATAGTAAAAACGATTAGCAGTGTCGCATCAAAAATATACGATAATACCTTAGGAAAAATAATAGGCATCGAAAAACGAAGGCTTGCCGTTGCATATGAATTGGAATACGCAGAAACAGTAAAAAAATTAAAAAGCGGTGTGCCTATCAACACAATAGAAAGAGACATTGAAAATGACGGAGCAATCATTACGGAATATCAGCAGATAAAGGCAAAAGAGTTCAAAAATTCGAATCCTTCGAATATAGCAAATAACTACAGCAAAAGCGATTTCAAGGATCCTGTAAAACGATTCAAATTTTACGTTGAACTTGCGAAGAAAAAAGGAGATATAAAATGAAAAAGTTAGCGATTTTCATTGTTATACTGCTGATTGTTTTTTCCCTTATACCGGTTGCGAATTCCGGGACGGGAGAGACGGAAATTTGTTCGATGTTAAAGCAAAAAGGATTTGACAAAGTTTTTGTTTCAACGGAAAACAACATTATTTTAATTAAATTGGGAACGGATGTTATTCCAAAAAATGCCGCACAAGTCTTACTGAATGTCTCTCTGGAAAGTTTCAAACTATACGATAAAGCGGACGGAGTTATTACGGAACTGTACTACGGCGACAACCCCGAATTTGCACTGTTTATAAACGGGAAAGACGCCTCCGACTATTTCAAAGGAATGCTTACGGACGAAGAAATTTCGGAACTTGCGGTTCCCGTTGACATAAGAAGCGATTTCTCCGAACTGAGTGACGATCTCTTGGAAAACGGATTCTTCGCGGAATCCGTATATATGGAAAATGATACGTTAAACATTGTTTCGGAATACTTCGGCAAAAGCGATAATTTTAACTCCGCATTCCTGGGAGCGCTTTTCGACGCCGTGCAGGACTGCCCTTATGCAAAAAACATTTCCCTTAAAATAAGGGACGGAAAAAAGTTGAACGTTGCAACAGTCCAAAGCGGAGACGTGCTTAGCCTAATAAACGATGAAATTTCACCTTCGGAATTCGAGAAAAGAGTTCGCATTTCAAAAGAAAATCCGAACGGAAAATTTTCATTCGGCGCGTTTCCCGTAAACGGCAAAAACACAAACGGAATCATTGCAATAATCCTGTTTTTGATTTCTCTAATTTTCTTTACACTTTCGCACAAGAAGAAGTCCGGAATCGCAAAAATCTTAAAAGCAAAACGTGTAAATTTGGACAGGATTCCGGAAAACAAAAAAAGGATTTACGGAAAGTTCAACGGCATAGTTTATTCCGAAAATCCGCTCGTTGCGCCTTTTTCAGAAAAAGAAACCGTGATTTACAAGGGGAGAGTTTTCAAAAAAGATAAAAACGCCTCAAAAGCTGTATGGGAAAAGGAATTTGTATCGGACTTCCTTATAAAAGACGCAAAAAACGGCGAAAAGCACCTTATCGCTAAAAAAGAAAACCTTCCGGAAATCGAACTTTCCACCCTTACGAAAAGAAAATTAACAGATGAGGAAATCGATGCTTTGCGCAAGGAAGAGAATGCGGATAGCATTTCCGGAAACAACCTGTTTGTTATCGAAAAAGGGCTTGAAAACGGAAGAAAAGTGTTTTTCATAGGAGGAATGGAAAGAAACGAAAAC
>JAGHAO010000164.1 GCA_021161495.1 Caldisericaceae bacterium
AATATACTCCGGATATTGTGGAAGACGGCATAAGAAAGGCACTTGGCAAAGAAAAGAAGGAAAAAGTTTCTATTAAAAATACCCTTCCTCTTCCGTCGAGGCCTCCGGTTCTCTGTCCGGGATGCCCGCATCGTGCAACGTATTTTGCCGTAAAAAAAGCCGTGAAAAAATTGGGATTGGAAGGAAAGGTGATTTATCCGTCGGATATCGGTTGTTATACTTTAGGAGTTCAACCTCCGTACGAGACAGCGGATTTCCTGTTATCGATGGGTGCGAGTATCGGCAGTGCGAATGGTTTTGCTCATGCTACCGATCAAAAAATAATTGCTTTCATAGGTGATTCCACATTCTTTCATGCAGGCCTTCCGCCTCTTGTGGATGCTGTTCACAACAAGGCAAACCTTCTCGTTGTTATTCTTGATAACAGAACCACTGCAATGACCGGCAGGCAGCCGAGCCCGAGTGAGCCGGTAAACGGAATGGGAGAAAATGCTCCGGAAATCTCCATTGAGAACACCGTTAAAGGTATAGGCGTGGAATTTGTAAAAAAAGTGGATCCATACAATCTTCAGAATACGGAAAAAGCATTTGAAGAGGCATTGCAGAGAGAAGGCGTTTCTGTAATTATTGCGAAACATCCGTGCGCCCTTATTACGGACGGGCAGAAGAGAAAAAGGAACGTTTGGATTACGTTTACCGTTAATCAGGAAAAATGTACGCGTTGCAAAGTATGTATTACGGATCTTGCATGCCCTGCATTCTTTGTCGCGGATGACGGTTCAATTCATATTGATCCGCTTATATGTGACGGATGCGGTGTTTGCACGCAAGTATGCCCTGAACATGCAATAGAGGTGAGGAAATGATCTATAAAATACATCTTACCGGAGTAGGCGGCCAAGGAACAATAAAAACTTCCACAATTATAGGAGAGGCTGCCATTAAGAAAGGCTTAAATGTTGTAATGAGTGAAGTGCACGGTATGGCGCAGCGGGGTGGTGTGGTGAATACGGATATAAAAATAGGGAATGCAAAAAGCCCACTTATCGGTAAAGGGGATGCAGACCTTATCATTGGTTTTGAACCTGCGGAAACTTTGCGTTCTCTCGATAAAGCGGGAGAAAAAACGTTTGTTATTACTAACTCTGCGCGTATTATTCCGTTTACCGTATCGCTCGGAATGTCCGAATACCCCAAAATTAACGATGTTATGGAGTTTCTTAGATCTCATGTAAAGAATCTTTTTGTTATTGATGCGGAAAAGGTTGCAAAAGAAGCAGGAAATATAATGTCTCTGAATATGGTTTTGCTTGGTGCCGCAACGGCAACTCCGAATTTCCCTCTGGAAAGAGAAATAGTGATTGAAGCGATGAAGGAGAATTTACCGCCTAAAGCAATCGATATCAATTTAAGGGCATTCGAAGCCGGATTTTTGAAAGTCAGATCTAAATAGTAAATTAATCAGCGGGGGAATCCTCTCCCGCTTTTTTATTTTCCCGTAATCCAAATATCGATAATTGCAACTAAAATACCCAATAAGAAGCCCATAAACACTTCAAGGCCGGAATGCCCTATGAGTTCCTTGAACTTTTTTACATCGATCATTTCGGCGATTTTCCTTCCCCATGGTGTTTCAAGAAAAATTTCATTCATCGTTTTTGAATGCTCTCCGACCTCTCTTCTCACGGAAAGGGCGTCTATTACGACTATTGCGGCAAGTATAAAAGAAATTGTAAAAAAAGGAGAACCGAGTCCGTATCTTTCTCCGAGCAGAATTGTAAGAGTAGTAACCGTTGAGGTATGTGAACTCGGATTTCCGCCGGTGGACACCGCAATTTTCCAGTTTATTCTGTGTGTTCGCATATAATTAGTGAGAACTTTTAGGAACTGCGCCAAAAAGTTTGATGCAACTGTTGCAATTAAAATGTCGTTATGTATAAATTCCGTCCATGCGTTTCCCATTTTTTAACCTCGATGTTTTATATTATAATGTTTTCAATGAAAAATAAAATAATTATAGTAAGTGCTTGCCTTTTAGGTCTAAATACAAAATATAACGGCGGAAATAACGAGAATAGAGATGTTATAGCATTATCTAAAAGATATATTCTAATTCCGCTTTGCCCGGAACAGCTCGGGGGCCTTCCCACTCCGAGGCCGCCTTCCGAGATTAAGGGAAATTCTGTTTTCGGTATAAACGGCTCGGATTTGACAACGAATTTTTTGAGAGGAGCGGAAGAAGCACTCAAATTTGCGAAGTTATACAACGTTAAAAAAGCAATATTGAAAGACGGGAGCCCTTCCTGCGGAAGTAACTATATATATGACGGAACTTTTACCGGAAAAAAAATTGAGGGAAGCGGAATTACCGCAGCACTCTTCAAAAGAAATAATATAAAGGTATATTCCGAAAAGGAGATCGGGAAGTTTTTGGCTGATGAAGAAAAAGAATGATATTCCTTACGGAAACTACGAAAAAGTTTTAATGCACATATGCTGTGCGCCCGATGCGACTTATCCGCTTTTCTACCTCAGGGGCAGGCATTACAAAGTTACCGGCTTTTTTTACAATCCTAATGTCCATCCGATAACTGAGTATGAAAAACGTGTTTTTGAAGTTCAAAAGTTTGCAAATGTGGTAAAGATGCCACTTGTATTGGGAAATTACGATATTAAGGAATGGTTTGAGTATATAAAAGGGCTGGAAAAGGAGCCGGAAGGCGGAAAACGCTGTTGTCTATGCTATGAATTTCGTTTGAGAAAAACGGCGGAACTTGCAAAGGAGTTACATTTTGATTATTTTACCACTACGCTTTCCATAAGTCCCCACAAGAACAGCAAATGGATTTTTGAAATTGCAAAATCCCTTGAAGAAGAATACGGAGTAAAATTTTTATACGCCGATTTTAAAAAGCGCAACGGATTCAAAAGCAGTGTAATTTTAAGTAGGTATTTCAATATGTATCGGCAAAATTATTGCGGGTGTGTTTTCTCAAAAATCGAAGCGGAAAATTGGCGCACCCTTCATCAAAAGACCGAAAAATCGCAGTAATATAAAAGCTTTTGTGGCTCAAAACTTTTTTTGAAAAATCTTTTAAAAAACTCTTGACACGGGGATAAGTTTCTGCTATTATACCCAACGTCGAGAGCAACCGACGATGAAAAAAGCGTAAAAACCTCTTGACAAACTTTGAAAAACTGATATATTACATACTGCTTAAATGAGCGGATGAATTTGGTGCGGATTGTACCTTGAAAACTAAACAGCGAAAGTAAGGTTGTGCGAACCTTCGAATATTTTTCGGAGAGTTTGATCCTGGCTCAGGATGAACGCTGGCGGCGTGCCTTACACATGCAAGTCGAGCGAGGGCTTTTCGTTAGGGCAACCTAATGGAAAGTTCCTAGCGGCAAACGGGTGAGTAATGGATGGGTAACCTACCCTGAAGACGGGGATAGCCTTCCGAAAGGAAGGGTAATACCCGATAATGTTGCAGGACTTCGGTTCTGCAAAGAAAGATGGCCTCTGTTTCATG
>JAGHAO010000036.1 GCA_021161495.1 Caldisericaceae bacterium
AGTTCGTAAAACTTGAAAAATTTGCAGGTTTGTATTAAGATTAAATATGAAATTTATTACATGGAACATAAACTCGATTAGGGCACGCACCGAGCATTTGAAAGCGCTTCTCTCGGAGAAATCTCCGGATGTCCTCTGCTTGCAGGAAACAAAAGTCCGCGACGAAGAGTTTCCCGTGGAGATATTCGAAAAAGCGGGATATTATGTGGCATTCTCAGGGCAAAAAGCGTATAACGGGGTTGCGATTGCGTCCAAATTTCCTTTTAAGGGCTTGAAAAAAGATTTGTTCGATACAAACGGGCAAAAGAGGACAATCGAAGTTGCAATAGAAAACGTAACGGTTATCAATGCGTATTTTCCGCGAGGAGGAGAAAGAGGAAGTGAAAAGTTTTTTTACAAACTCGAATTTTTTCAGAAAATGAAGGATTATATATCGAAGAACCACTCCGTAGACGAACTTCTCCTTTTATGCGGAGATTTTAACGTTGCGCGGTTTGAAAACGACGTGTGGGATCCGGAACTTTTGCGGAACGAACCAGGTTTTATGAAAGAAGAAAGGGATGCGTTAGAACGTTTGATCGGAATCGGCCTGAGCGACATTTTTGCGGAATTAAACCCCGCGGCAAAACATCCGTTTACCTGGTGGGATTACAGAGGAGGTGCATTTAAGAGGAACCATGGAATGAGAATAGATTACATCCTATCATCGCATACGCTTTCCGAATACGCAAAAGAGTGCACTGCCGAGAGAGAATGGCGCGCAAAGGAAAAACCCTCGGATCACATACCCCTCGTTGCGAATTTCGAACTCTCTATGATATAGCGGCGCGTCTCGTCCTCGGTAAGTTGGGAAAATTCTTCGTAATAAACCGAAACAGCGTAAAAATACCTGTCCGTTACGAGAGAAATCACGTCCGCAATTTCCGAAAGTTTTTCAAACCCTTCCGCAGAAGAAACAGGAACGGCGATATGCACGAGGGACGGCTTGTATTTCATTAAGCCTTTTACAGCAAGCAAAACCGTTTCTCCCGTTGCAATCCCGTCATCGACGACGAGCAATTCCTTGTTCTTTACCTGCGAAAAATCAAACTCCACCCCGAACTTTTTGTTTCTCTCTTTTATTTCTTTTTTCACTTCTTTTACGGTCTTTTCAAGATAACCTTCCGGCTCCGCCTTCGCAAGTTCGTTAAAATGCACATCTCCGAATTGAGAAACGGCGCCTATTGCAAGTTCTTTGTTATACGAAGCGGGAATTTTACGGACGATAAGAGGAATTATTTGCTTCCTAAGCCCGCTTGCGATAGGGAAAGCAACCTCCACACCGCCCCGCGGGATTGCAAACAAAAAAGAGGTGCGTTTATCCACACCCCTTTTGATTATTTCCCGTAGAAGTAGTCTTCCTGCTTCTGTTCTATTTTGAAACACTGCTCTTTGAGTTTGTATCTTTTTTGGAAGGAGATTCTTCCGGTTTCGGTTTTTCCGGTGCTTTTGTGACGCACTTTCCCGTGAAAACCGCACCCTCTTCAATGGAGATTTTATCCGTTGTAATATCGCCGAACACCTTTGCGGTAGCCACAAGCTCCACGCTTTCGCTTGCTTTTATGTTTCCTTCCACTTTTCCTAAAATAATAACTTTTCTGCCTTCGATGTCCGCTTTCAAATCCGCGCTTTCGGCAACCGTAATTTCACCGCTTCCTTTGATTGAGCCTTCGATTTTACCTTCGACTCGCAAAAGACCTGTGCAGAAAACCTCTCCGTTTACAACAACATCTTTTGCAAGGATTGACTGATCCGACGTATTAACGTTTCTTGCTACCGTTTCTTTTTTTGTTCCGAATGCCATTTTTTACCTCCTATGGTAGATAATTTATCGGGTTAACCGCAACGCCGTTGACTCTCACTTCATAGTGCAGATGAGCACCCGTGCAGAGACCCGTGCAACCTTCGTATCCTATGACCTGTCCCTTCTTCACATATTCTCCGGGTTTAACCGCAATTTTTGACATATGGCCGTAACAGGTTTCAATGCCGTCTCTGTGGTATATTTTCACAAAGTTTCCGTAGCCTCCGTTCCAGCCCGCATACTCTATTTTACCGTCTGCCGCCGCCCTGATAGGTGCACCGTAATAAGCGCATATATCTATACCCTTGTGAAACTCCCAACCGCTGCCGAACGGACTGCGCCTCCATCCGAACGAGGACGAAATATATCCCTGAAGGGGCCAGATGTCCGGAGTTTTGGCAAGCAGTTTGTGATATTCGTCCGAAGCGCCTTTCAATGTATTCAGCATTTTTGCCCTGTCTTCCGCAAGCAAGGTAACATTGTTCTGCTCGGAAAGAAGTTGCGCCACATTTTCGGGAAGTTTTTCCGTGGATTGAAGTTTGGCTTTGGGGGTTCTTTCAAGAACATATTCCAAACTGACTTTGGAATTTCCCAATTTCAAAGAGTCTCTTACCTGCTTTTCGAGGGTGGACAAATAAACGACGTACTGTTTCAGAGAATCGAGTTCGGCTTTTGTTTTTGAAAGTTCATTCTGCGCAATTTGAAGCTCTTTGGATTGAGCATTTACTATTGCATCGAGTTGCATTCCCTTGAATCGGGCCACTTGATTTTCAAGGTTCCTGTAAGAGAACCCCATTGCCGTAACGAATGAAACGGCAAGAACGATTACCAAAACACTCAAATAAACTTTCGAAGGCGTGATTTCAATTCTTCTGGTTTTTCCACCGTAATGCGGCACAATTACTATGGAAAAGCCACTCCTCCTACGAAGAACCTTCTTTTTAAGTTCTTTCTTATGCTTGTATAGATCCATTTGCTATTTGCCTCCCTGACTCTTCTTGTATAAATATAAATCTTTTTCCTTTCAAAGTCAATAGATTTTGAGAAAAAACTTATGGAAAATTAAACTCCTTTGCTGTTCCGCAGTTTCTTCGATTTCTTATGTCCGGAATAAACGACAAACAAAACTCCCGACAAAAGAAACGGAAGCCCGGAAACCGAAACAGCGATAATTTTGTTATGCCCGGCAATCATCAGAGCGAAAACGCACAATATCGCGGAAAACAATATGAGAAGTATCCCCCCGATTTTCTCCTCCCATAAGGCGACAATAACAGAAGCGAAATTTGCAACTATCAGCAAAAACAAAAACGTAAGTTGTTGGTTGTACACTCCGCCTGACGAAAGAGTGCCGAAAAGCAATACAAATGTCCATAAAAACCCCGCAGCAAGCCCGATGATGCGGGCGCTGTTCAAAATTATCCGATCAAGTCGCATCTTTCCCCCTCTCGAAGTCATTTTAGCACAAAAAGGGTTTTTGAAAATATTAAATTTTCAATACGAATATAGTTCAACGGCAAATTACGGGAGTATTCTTGTTATAGCGTTACTTTTCATATGAAAAGCCCGATTTTCCGAAACAAAATTTTCCGCACTTGAAGTGGGCGCGAGTTTGCGTATGTCGTATGCTCCGCTGACTTGCAACGAAAGATTTCCGAAAGATGTTTTGCAAAGTATTATTGACATTTGTTAAAAATGGTTTTACAATACAAGTAATCCGAGCGGTATTTGCTAAGGGAGAGTAATCTCCTATGCGGTGCCGCCGTTAGGGTGCAGTCGGAAACGGTTGTGCCTGCCGTTTTGCGAAGGAGGTTCTATGAAAAAAGTTTTTATCACGCTTTCTGTGATGTTTGCCCTTGTCCTTTCGGGGTGTGGCGGAAACGCTCAAATCCAAACGCAGCCGCCAACTCTCGTCATATATCATGCGGGTAGCCTCACAAGACCGATGCGTGAAGCGGAAAACCTGTTTAACAAAGAAAACGGCGGAAACATTGTTTTTAAAGATCAGTCCGCAGGGAGCGTGAATGTGGTGAAATCCGTTTCCGAACTTCACAAACAGATAGACGTTGTGGCAACTGCCGATTACAGGTTGATTCCGCAGTATCTCATACCAAAATACGCAAACTGGGTAATTCAATTCGCAACGAACAAACTCGTCATCGTTTACACGGACAAAAGCAAATTCTCAAACGAAATAAACGCGGACAATTGGTATGAAATTTTGCAGAGAAAAGGCGTGGAATTCGGATTTTCAGACCCGAATGCGGATCCTTGCGGATACAGGACGCGCCTTATGTTTATCCTTGCGGAAAAGTATTACGGCATATCGAACCTTGCAAAAAAACTTGCAGACGCCACGGACCCGAACAACATAAAACCAAAAGCGGTGGAACTTGTGGCGCAGGTTCAATCCGGAGAACTCGACTATGCGTTCGAATACCTTTCCGTTGCCGTGCAGAACAACTTGAAATACGTGATGCTCCCGGACGAACTGAACTTCGGGAATCCGAAATACGCTGCGTTTTACAAGCAGGCAAGTTTCGCAATGAAAGACGGAAAAACGGTTACCGGCGCACCGATAATTTACGGTATAACGATTCCCGAAAATGCGCCGAACAAAGAACTTGCGGAAAAATTCGTCGGATTCCTGCTCGGCGAAA
>JAGHAO010000097.1 GCA_021161495.1 Caldisericaceae bacterium
AAATGCAAATATAAATATAAAAATTACCCGAACAAAAAATGCCCTCACAATGCGGAGCCCGGCTCCGATTTCTACAAATGGCACGAGCCGAAAGACGGAAAAGATTTTTCCGGGCAGGAAATAAAAGAAAAAGATTTAGTAGAAGCATATCTTGTTAAAGCAAATCTCAAGATAGTAAAATTTCAAGAAAAAGCTGATTTACGTTTAGCTAATCTTCGAGAAGCTTACTCACCTATGGTAGATTTTCAAAAAACAAATTTGCTTAAAGCTAATCTCCAAGGAGCCTTTATGGTTTGCGCTAAATTTCAAAAAGCAGATTTGGGTCAAACAATTCTTAAAAAAACAAATTTAAGTGATGCTAACCTTCAAGGAGCATATTTAGGCGATGCTATTCTTCAGGGAGCTGACTTGTTTATTTCTAATCTTCAAAAAACAAAATTGTATAGTGCAAATATTCAGGGGGCAAATCTTTCTAGATCTAATTTAACAGATGCATTACTCAACAATGAAACGGATTTAAGAGGTGCAGTTCTATATGCAGCGGAAATCAAAAATGCCAAAAGATTGCAGTATGCAAAAATAAGCGGAAAAAATCCCGGAGAAATGTGCATAGAAGAACTTCTTGCGGATAATATTCATAATTTGTTCAATAGCAAAGAAACAGATTTCGGAAAAGCGCTAAACGGAGTTATAAAACCATATATAAAAAAACTGGGATTTAATGAAGAAGAAAATGCAAGTGAACAGTTTGAAATATGTAAAGATATCTACATACCAGATGAAGAACCGTTTGAAAAAATATTTGAAAAAAGGCCGATCTCACCATATAAAGAAACCGAAATTCGTTTATATCTATACAAAATGGCAAAAGAGGTATATATAAATTTGAAAAATTACTTTAAGAACGCCGGGCTGTACGACGAATCCGGGAATTTTTTCATCGGAGAATTCAGAGTGCGCGGAAAAATCTCCGAAATTTCGGCAAAACAAACTTTTTACGAACTGTTTGAAAGAACTAAAAACTTTTTCCGCATATTCATCTTGCGAAAACGCGAGGAAAATAAAACTTATATGCCAGAAACGAAGACATTAAAATTAATCGGCAGTATGATTTTGAATTATTCTTCGTTTTTAATGAATAAAATACTGTATATCACATCTTCTTACGGAGAAAGCTGGCCGAAAATTATATTCACAGCCCTTTCTGTGATTGGAATTTGCGCCCTTTTTTATTGGTGGAAAAGCGGCATCGTTTACAGTGCTTGCTCAAATCCTGCCCGCGGTTTTTCAACAAATCTCTATTTTAGCATCGTAACATTCACAACACTTGGGTATGGAGATTTACACCCTGCAAGTACAGGAGCACGGATCGTCGCGGGATTCGAGGCGTTTTTGGGCGCATTCCTCCTTGCCTATTTCGTTGTAATCGTAAGCCGAAAGATAATGCGGTAATTTCGCAAGACTACAAGATGAATTCCAAATAGTTGTCTCTTGTTATCACCTTAAATTCGCCGTCCCTATATGCGGCTTTCCATTGAGAAGGCACTTTCACTTTCCTTTTCGACCATTTTATTTCGTAAGCAAAGAGTTTCCCTTCTCTTTCTTCAATTAGATCTATTTCCTGCTTGTCCCATGTTCGCCAGAAGTAAACATTTGCAAAAATCCCTTTATACTCTCTCTTCTTCAATCTTTCGACAAAGATGAAATTTTCCCACAATGCGCCGACGTCGTTCCGTAAATCTAAATCGTTGAAATTTGCGATCAAAGCGTTTCTTACGCCATTATCGTAAAAATAATATTTACTTTTCTTCGTAATCTCTTTCCTTAAATTCCTGCTGTACCCTTGAACCTCGTAGAGAATGAAGGATTTTTTAAGTAAATCTATGTATCGTGCAACGGTTTTGACATCCACACCCAAATTTTGCGCAAGTTCGTTAAAAGAAACCTGACTCCCCACCTGATAGGCGAGCATTCTAAGCAAATTAAACAGGTATCTGCTGCCTTTTATTCGCTCAAACTCCAGAATATCTTTGAGAAGATACGATTCGGTAAGTTCATGTAAAATTTCGATTTTTCTTTTTCTTGATTTCTGCGTAAGCACCTCCGGATAACTTCCGAAAACGAGATAATCCCCTAAGTTTTCTTTCAATTCGAATTTGTTATAGATCTTATTCAGTTCGAGTTGTGCCACGGGAAAAAGCATAACGGTTCTTTTTCTCCCCGTAAGAGGTTCTCCCGTTTGCCCCAAAAGTTCGAACGAAGACGAACCCGTTGCAATCACTTTTATGCCGGGAATGTTGTCCACAATTATTTTAAGGCCCAAACCAACTCCCTTAATCTTGTGCGCCTCGTCAATTGCAAGCAGATCGTATCCTTCGGCGAATTCCTTAATCCTGTCGAAGTTCTGCGAACTTAAAACATCCTGTACAATGATGTTCTCCCCGGAGACAAGTTTGCATTTCAATTTCGTTTTTTGCAAAAAATTTTTCAGCAGAGTCGTTTTACCCACTTGCCTCGGGCCCAATATCAAAAGCACTTTGTTTTCCGTTAGATAATCATCCAAATTGTCGTAATAGCGTGGTATAAGCATATTTAATTATATGACGCTCCCAAAAATATGCAAGTTTTATGGAGCATGACTCCGTAAAATAGGCAAATTTTATGGAATATCGGATTCGGTTCACCAAAACACAATTTGGATATATAATAAATCGGAGGCAGATATGAAAAGAACGCAAAAAAGCATTGTGAATTTAATCGTTATCCTTGCAATCGCATTTTCCGCATTTAACCTTGCGATACGGCAGGCAGGAGCAGAAACCGTAAAAATAACGCTTTTTGTGGGGAAAGTATCCGCTTATGTAAACGGAAGGGAAGTTCCGCTCGATGTTCCCGTGATAATCGACAAAAGTTGCAACAGAACGCTTGTTCCGTTGAGGTTTATATCGGAATCGTTCGGTGCAAACGTAAATTGGGATCGGAAAGAAAGGAAAATCACGATAACGTTAAACAACGAAACGATCGAACTATACATTGGAAAGAGAACGGCATACATAAACGGAAAACCGATTTTAACGGACTGCAAACCGAAGATACTTTTCGGCAGGACGATTGTGCCCGTCCGGTTCATATCGGAAGTATTCGGGGCAAAGGTTTTGTGGTTCCCGAAGGATAAAAAGATCGAAATTCTCTTTGAAAAACATCCCGAAGAAGAGGGCAAAAATCCGGCAAAAGCAAATCCGAACGCCGTAACCTTAATCAAAAAAACGGTGAAAGCCCGAGACGGAGAAATCAATAAAATCACATTTTACATCGTAAAAATCATAACAAAAGACAAAACGGTGAAAATTCTGCCTTTCCTTTCGGACGGAGGGCCGAAAACAAGGGAAAGTTATTCCTCTTTTATCAAAAGAGTAAAACCCGTTGCCGCAATAAACGGGGGCACGTTCGACCTCGAAGCGAATATTTTAACGGGAGACGTCGTAAAAAACGGGGTTCCGCAATTTGTAAGAACGGACGGATACGAATATACGGAGACGATGGGTGTGGATAAAAACGGCACACCGTTTTTCGCAGACGGGAAAATAGACTACACATTAAACATAAACGGCAGCAACGTACCGATCGTTTCGGTAAACGGTTTTCGCATTTACGGGCATCATTCGGGCGCGGCAATTTACACGAATTGGTATAAAAACAAAATCACACCGGAAAACAGAGAACAAATCGCATTGGTTAAGGACGGAGCGGTTAAAAAGATAACGAATCCCCTTTATCCTCAAACCCTTTCGGACGACGAATGGGCGCTTGTTTTTAACAACGAATTGAAAGAAGGAGATAAAGTCTCGTTAAAAATTTTGATAAACGGAAAGGATTATTCGGGAAGTTCATTCATGCGGTGCGGGCCTCTCCTTGTAAAGAACGGGAAGGCATACATCGACTACAAAAAATACGAGAACCTGAACAGGACGATGAAGCGCGGGGCAAGGAGTTTGCTTGGAATTGGAAAAGACGGCAACTTTTACTTTATATAC
>JAGHAO010000152.1 GCA_021161495.1 Caldisericaceae bacterium
ACATAAGATCAATGTTTATATCCTTAAAATATTTCTTTGTAATTTCTATCGACTTTAACGCTTTCTCGGCATTGTAATTTCTTCCGATAAGTCTCAGATATTTATCTTTGAACGATTGAATGCCGATACTTACCATTGAAATCCCGCATTCTTTTAGCATTTCCATTTTTTCTTCGGAAATGTCGTAAGGGCTCGTTTCAATATAAATTTCACTATTTTTGATATCGAAATTATTCGAGATTGCATGAATGATATTGCAGAGGTCATCTTCTATTACCGTGGGTGTTCCCCCGCCTATATAGAGAGAATTGACTTTAAATTCTCCGAATTCCGAGGCAACCTTCTTCACTTCCCTTATCGCCGCCGATGTATATTCTTTGGCGAGGTTCTTCTCAAACGGGAATTTATTGTAAGGGCAGTAAGGGCAAAGTGATTTACAAAAAGGAACGTGCAAATACAATCCGATTTCTTTTGCTTTCGGAGGAGAGAAATCCTTACTTTCGATTTTACGAAATTCTTTTTGGAAATCCGGAACAAACAGCCTTTCGGCTATTTTGGAGAGAAGCATTATTTAGGAGGTATTATGAGAACAGGAATTTCAGAACGCCTCAGAACGTTTTCCGCTGTTGAACCGAGCAGTGCGTTCATTATGGCACCTCTTCCCTGAGAACCCATAATTATAATATCCGCCTTGCTTTCTTTTGCCGTTTTTATGATTATCTTTGCCGGAATTCCGAAATCAACGACTGTTTCCGTTTCGAGCCCCGCGTTTTCCAAATCATTTCTGAGGTTTTCCAACCTCTTTATCGTTTCTTCTTTTAATTTTCTTATTTCCGATTCTTTGAACAGGACGTGGGTGAAAAGCTCTTCGTATTCAATTACCGAAACGATTATGACCTTTTTTACTCCCAATTTCGAAAAGTCCTTAATAAACGGAATTGCCTTTTCGCTGAATTTTGAAAAATCGTAAGGATAAACGATCTTTTCTATCATTTTGCACCTCCTTTTTTATGCAAAGATCAAGCCTGCTATTCCGAGGATAATGCAGTAAATTGCGAAATAGTAAAACTTTGTTTTTCGGATAATCTTGAAGAAAAACCCGATTGAAAGAAATCCTACGACGAATGATGCGGCAAATCCCCAGAAAAGTGCCGCATGAGAGACGTGAGAAACGGAACTATTCAACGCACTTTTAATCTCTAACAAACCTGCTCCTCCTATTATGGGTATGGATAGGAGGAATGAAAAACGTGCCGCATCTTCTCTGTTAAGCCCTGAGAGGACACCGCCTGCAATCGTCGAACCGGAACGGGATATTCCGGGAAACAGTGCGGCGATTTGAATAAAACCGACGGAAAGTGCATGCTTCAAATTTATATTTTCGATACTGTCCCATTTTTTTCTGAAATCAATACTGGAAAGAATTAAAATACCTGCGGTTATAAACAAAAATATGGAAACAACGTGTGGCTTCGAAAATACGTCTCCGATTTTATCCGAGAATAAAACTCCCACAATACCGGCGGGAATAAGTGCGATAAATAGCATCCAGAAAAGTCTCACGTAAGTTTGCTCTTCGGGCGTTCTTTCTTTTTTAAAGGTGTTAAAAAACGCAAGTATAAGTTTCCATACGTCCTTTATGTAATAAATAAGGACTGCGAAGAACGTTCCCATATGCAATGCCATTACAAAGGAGAGAGTAGGTGTGCCCCATTTGAAAATTGCGGGGTAAATTACTAAGTTTCCGGAACTGCTTACCGGCAAAAATTCCGTTGCCCCTTGGATTATACCCAAAACAATCGCTCTTGATACACTCATCTTTTTTCTCCTTTCCGTTTTTTATATTTTATCTTATTTTTGCTTTATTAAAATAGCATCCGTGCTAAAATTTATTTGGAGGTGAATGTGATGAAAAAAATCGCGGTTCTCATAGAAGACAGTTTTAACGAATTCGAACTCATTTATCCGTATTACAGACTAAAGGAAGCGGGATACGATTCCGTGCTTGTCGGACCTGAGAAAAAGGCATACCATTCGAAGGCAGAGCTTGTTATTGAAAGCGAAGCATCAATTTCCGAAATAAATTTTGATGAGTTTTCAGGTGTTGTTATCCCGGGAGGATATGCCCCCGACAGGTTAAGAAGAAATCAAAAAGTTCTCGATTTTGTTAGGGATATGTTCAACAAGGAAAATCTCGTTGCCGCGATTTGCCATGGGGGCTGGGTTTTGATTTCGGCAGAAGTCGTAAACGGAGTTACACTTACCGGTTTTTATTCGATAAAAGACGATCTGAAAAATGCGGGTGCAAAATACACGGATGAAGAAGTTGTCGTTGACGGCAATTTGATAACTTCGAGAGGGCCGAAAGACTTACCTGTATTTATGAGGGAAATAATTAAATTCCTGGACAAGGGGTGATTTCAATGGAAGTTCTTGCGGAAAAAGAAATTAACGGTGTTTCCGTGAAAGTCGTAAAAGGGGATATTACAAAAGAGAAAACGGATGCAATTGTGAATGCGGCAAATAAGTATCTTTCTCACGGAGGCGGAGTTGCGGGGGCGATTGTCCGTGCCGGAGGATATGTGATTCAGGAAGAAAGCGATAAAATCGTAAGAGAACACGGACCGCTTGAAACGGGTGAAGCGGTGATTACGACCGCAGGCTCTCTTCCTTCGAAGTTCGTTATTCATACGGTGGGGCCGATTTACGGAGAAGGTGATGAAGACGCAAAATTGAGAAAAGCCGTGCTATCGGTTTTGAAACTTGCAACCGAAAAAAATTTGCACAGCATAAGCATACCCGCCATTAGTTGCGGCATTTACGGTTTTCCGAAAAAAAGAGGCACAAAGATTATTTATGAAACGGTAAAAGAGTTTTTGCTCGGCGGTAGAACGAGTTTGAAAGAAGTGCATCTCATAGGCATAGAAAGAGAAATCCCGAATCTTTTCAAAGAGGCAATGCAAAATGATTGAAATTTACACGGACGGAGCGTCTCGGGGAAATCCCGGAGAAAGCGCTTCGTCTTTTGTTTTTGTTAAAGAGGGGATTGCGTTCAAATTCTCCTCGTTTTATTTAGGTAAAGCGACGAATAATATTGCGGAATATAAAGCAATTATTTTCGCTTTGAAAGATGCTTTGTCTTCCGGCTTTAAAGAAGTTTTGCTTACTTCGGACAGCGAACTCGTAATTTCGCAGATTAACGGGAAATATAAAGTAAAAGCGGAACATTTGAAACTTTTGGCAAAAGAAGTTTCGGAACTTTCCGAACGGTTTTCCGAGATAGAATTCAGGCACAGGAAAAGGGAAAACAAATTCGTGCGGATTGCGGATAAACTTTGCAATCTAATGCTTGATTCCGTATGCTTACGATAAAGTGCGCAAAATGCGGAACAAAGATTTTCAAATATTTGAAGATCGGAAAAGGCGAACTGCATATATGCATAAAATCGCGCATTTCAAAGGATTTCTCCGCTCGTGACGGAACTTTTGTAAAATGCCCCAAATGCGGAAATATAATCGGTATTGACAAAGGAACCTTTATAAAGTTGAAAAAAGGTGCCTTTACATATTCGGGCACAAAGATCCCCTGATCGTGTAACACTTTTTTGCAGTGAAAAAAGGTATTGCCGAAATGTTATAAACAAAATATTCACCTTACCCATTAATAAAGTGGTTCATTTCTCAACAATCGAACACCGAAAATATTTTAAAATGTGACTGTATTAACGATATCCGACTGTTCGGTCTCCCTTATCGAGGAGAATGTTATTTCAATGCTTTTTCGATTTTCGCAAGATTGCATTTTGTAATAATTTTTGTTAGGTTGAAAGTGAATTTTATTTCGACTGAGACTATAAATTAAATCACTAAAAGTAATTACGGTTTTTGTATTGACAAGAATGCATTAGTGTCGTTGTGTTGTACCGGCCGTATATCTGTATCGAAATGAGAAGCACCCTCACAAGGGAGTGCTTCTCGTAAAATTTTGTTAAGTTTTTAGTCGCTAAATGCCAGATACCCCGGAACTATCAAGTTCACGAAGGGGACAAGCAAAAGGATTCCCCACCAGTTAGGTTTATTCCTTGCTTCGGCAATCTTCATCCATATAATTATGCCTATTACAACGTTAACAATCGGTATAAGCATTAAAAT
>JAGHAO010000057.1 GCA_021161495.1 Caldisericaceae bacterium
ACGTAGTAACAAAGAGTCCGCTCAACGGGGTTATCGCAGGTTCGAACTCCGGAGGATTTTGGGGACCCGAATTAAAAAAAGCAGGCTATGATATCCTAATTATAGAGGGCAAATCGGAGAAACCCGTCTATTTATGGATCACAGAGGATAATGTTGAAATTAAAGATGCATCGCATCTATGGGGAAAAGACACGTATGAAACAACAGACAAAATCATCGAGGAGCTTGGCGGAGACAAACAAATTAAAGTTGCTTGCATAGGGCCTGCCGGGGAAAACCTTGTTAAATTCTCCGCTATCATAAATGATAAAACAAGAGCCGCGGGAAGAACAGGCGTTGGCGCGGTTATGGGTTCCAAAAAATTAAAAGCGATCGCAACCAGAGGCCATAAACGTCCGGAAATAGCAAACCCCGACAAGTTTAAAGAAGTATTGAAAATCACAATGGATAAAATTAAGGCAAACAGTATTACTTCACAGGGACTGCCCACATATGGAACGATGGTGCTTAACCACATTATCGATGAACACGGACTGTATCCTACAAGAAACTTCCAGACAGGGGTATTCGAAGGAGTGGACAATGTTTCCGGAGAGAAACTTAAAGAAACATATCTCGTGAGAAACAAACCGTGTTTCGGCTGCCCGATAGGATGTGGAAGAGTAACGAAACTGCCGGACGGAGAAGAAGGGGAAGGGCCTGAATACGAAACGAGTTGGGCATTCAGCGCAGACTGCGGAATAGACGACCTTGTTGCCGTAATTAAAGCAAATAATGTCTGTAATAAGTTAGGGCTTGACACAATTTCAACGGGTGCGACAATCGCCTGCGCAATGGAGCTCTATGAAAAAGGATATTTGAAGAAAGAAGAACTCGAAGGTGCACCGGAACTCAAGTTCGGAAACACCGAAGCGATTTTGTATTACCCTGAAGCAATTGCATACAGAAAAGGCATCGGAGATAAACTTGCGGAAGGTTCTTATGAGTTTGCAAAAGCGCACGGTCACCCTGAACTTTCGATGAGCGTGAAAAAGCAGGATATTCCGGCATACGATCCGAGAGGCGCACAAGGACACGCCTTGGAGTACGCAACATCCAACAGAGGTGGGTGCCATGTAAGAGGATATATGATTTCACCGGAAATTCTCGGCTCACCTCAAAAAATAGATCCGTTTACTACCGAAGGAAAACCGCAATGGGTAAAAACATTCCAGGATCTCACCGCGGTAATTGACTCGGAAGGTTTGTGCTTGTTCAGTTCGTTCGCATTGGGAGCGGAAGATTATGCCGCACTTCTATCCGCAGTAACGGGAGTGGAATATTCCGCAGAAGAAGCATTAAAGGCAGGGGAAAGAATTTGGAACCTTGAAAGATTGTGGAACCTTAAAGCAGGCTTAACAAAAGAAGACGACACACTTCCACCGAGATTCCTCAAAGAGCCTATGCCCGACGGGCCGTCCAAAGGGCAGATCGTTCACCTCGACGTAATGCTTCCGGAATATTACAAACTTCGCGGATGGGACGAAAACGGCGTTCCGACGGAAGAAAAACTTAAAGAACTTGGCTTGAAATAGGATATAGTATATAATATTCCCGGCGAAAGGACTTCTTAATTTCGTTCCGACGCCGGGATTTTTTATTATCAAAGGAGAAAAACGTATGGCAAATGAAAAATTACCGAAAGCAATCCTGATTAGCGGATTTACGGACGAAGAAATAAGAGAACTCTTACGTTGCTACAGAGAGAACAAAAAATTACCCCGCACCATTTTTGCGACGGTAACGGAAACCGCCTTGGAATGGAAGGTGAAAGACTGGCTGAAAGAGCTCGAAGAGGAAGATAGATACTTTAAGAAACAACTGAAAAACAAAAACGGAGAAAAATAATTTATTTAGATAGAATTTCCTTCATTTTGTTTAAGATCTTGGCCTCTTTCGGGCCAATGGCGTAATTTTTGATAATGCTTATTGTTCGTTTTGCGTTTTCCTTTGCAAGATCCGTTTTTCCCGTTTTTTCATAAGACAGTACAAGCAAAGAATAAATTTCAGTTTCCAAATAGAGCGGTTTAATATGAGTTTTTAACGCTTGGTTGCAGGTATCAAGCGTTTGTGTGTATTTACCGCTTGCATACAAAACTTTTGCCTTTACAAGATAAGGCATTATATACTCCGGGTATTTCTCGATAAGAAAATCGGATTTTTCTATAAGACTCGTATCCTTACGGAGAATGCCCAATTTCTCCGCAACATTCTCTTCTCCTTCGAGTTGTATTAAGTTAGGTTTATTAATGCCTTTAACAGTATTAAGCGCCTTTTTATAATTTCCTTCAAGATAATAAGTTTCGGCCTTTGTAAACCAATCAGAAAAGTTTTTAAAATACGAGGAGTCAAGTATTTTATAATTCGGCTCCCTGTATAAAACAGGTGCGTCTTTAAACAAAGCGTCTGTTTTTACGAATTTATCAAATCCGGAATACATTCCGACCGAAGAAGACGAGAAATAAATGCTATGTTTTGAAGGATCCATAACTACGGTTTGCAAACTTCCTTCATTATTTACCGTAACATCACCCGCACCTATAACCTCGCCGTAATTATAAAATCGAATATCGGATAATGCCTCGATTGCGCTGTCAACGGAATTTATATTACCAATTAACCGGGAAAATCTTTCGTACCTACACACGGAACTTGCACTTTCCGCATCACTGAGAGCCATAAACTTGTGTGCGAAATCTTTATCCGCAAAAGTATTTGTAACAAAAATCTCTCCATCTTCCATAGGAGTTTCGGAAACATTTTTACCTGCAATATTAAATACTGCGCCTTTCTTTTCACTTGCACTTCCCGCAATAACCATCCACCCCTTGATTGAACGGTAGCTTTTAAGGAATTTCTCCACGTCGGAAAAATTTCGTGCATTCTCCAAAATATCCCTGATTTCAAAAGTTACAGGCAAAGCGGATTCCTTATTTGTATCAACAATGGGAGCGGCATCAACGGTAAGCGTTATTCCGTAATCGTTCATTCCCGTATATGCTCCGGTATATCCCACACACCCAACAAGAGTGTAAGGAATTTTCCCGGATGGCACATATCTGACAACAAGCGGATTTTTACCTATGAGAGGAAAATAATAATCAAGATTTCTTCCGTGAATTAATCTTCCGCTCACGATTTTTACAAATGACGTGCAGGAAAAATTAAAGATCTCAGGAAGCATAGAAATAAGAAGCAATTTATTGTAAGACACGCCGGAACCGTCGGAAATCCCTCTTATTTCGTTTTTAAATTCATCGGGAAGAGAATGCTTTATATAAATAAGTTTTACAAAAATAAAAATAGTTATTAACGGCCTTAAGTAAACGGGTAAATTTGCAAACACGGACTTTTCCAAATGGTCGAGTTTCGAGTAAACAGAGTTTATTTGCTCTTTTAAAAGCACTCCGTATTGAAGCCCCATATTATAAGAGGAGCCTTTAAGATACAAAAACGGCACTCCTTCTTTCCGATACAGGTAACCGTTTTCGAAATGAGCAACACCGTCTTTTGTAAATGAAACTTTGTTTTGTTTTCTTGATACGGAACCACAACCGGCCAAAATTCCGAATCCGATTAAAAGAATAAGCGAGAAAACAATTATTTTTTTCAACATATTAAATTATAGAAAAATCAAAAATTATTTCAACAATTTTTCCATTAAAAAACCTTCAACTACCGCATAGCCCAAAGTTAAGATTACAGTAACGGTTATGAAAGGCCAACCCAAAAAACCGGCAGCATAAGGGATCCAGGGAGTTTTTATTGCAAATGCTCCGATCATCGCACCTACAACGGAAATTCGTGCTCCTTTTTTAAGAAGCGTTCCGAACAAAGGAAACAGAACCCACAACGGACCCACGATAAACGTGCCGAGAACGGCACCGAGTACAACACCTTTTATCCCGGTTTGTTTTCCCATATATTTTTGTATCGTTTTCGGAGATAGAAACAGCGCAATGAAAGACGAAAAGAACACCACACAAAGAAATATGGGTAGCATCCTTAGCAAAAGTATGGTTCCGTCTTTCAGGGCAATAAAAGTTTTTTGGGGATAAAGCACAAACAGGACACCGTAAGTAGCGGCAACTGTAAATTCAAATGTATGTGACTTTAATAAATTTTTCATATTAGATCGCACTCCCCGTAAGAATTAAGCCGGTTAGTATTCCTATTATAATTGCACCTATAAATGCCAAAACGTTTCTTACGAAAACGAATTTTTTACCGAAAATGGAAATTTCAAACGGCATAGATATAAAACCGACCATTATCCAGGCATTCATAAAAACGGCGGCCACGGCAAGGGTAGCCCCCTTCTTGAGCAATACGGCTCCCAACGGGTAAACCGAAGAAACCGGCCCACCTACAACGGAACCGACCAACGCAGCATTAAGAATGGCGAGAAAGCCTCTTCCACGCCCGAGTACCGAAACAACAACACTTTTGGGAATAAAAACATCAAATAAACCTATTAAAAGAAATATGGAGAAAACAAAGGGGAGCTGTTTTAAAAACTGCTTCCAACCTTTCTGCAGTCCTTTTTTCCCTTTTTCTTTATCTTTCTTGAAAGCATAGATGTAACTTGCCACGACAACAATTCCGTAAATAACAGCTCCCCAGACATTCATATTACTTTAATTTCTCCTCAAGGCTTCTGATCAAAGACTTCAAATCCGCAATTTCTTCCCGCAAAAAAGCCACTTCTTTTTTAAGCCTTTCCGCCTCGTCGCTTTCCCCTGATTTTTCCTCTTTATGAGGGGCCTCTACCGGATTCGGAACGTAGCGCACTTTCTTTTGCAGGTACTCTTCAAGCACGTCCCGAACCTTTCCGTATGCACCAATCACAGGCTTTATCCCATAATCCGCAAAATACTGCTGCGCTTTCGGGCCCATACCGCCCGTTATTATCACATTCACACCTTTGGATTTCATAAAGGCTGGAAGTTCTCCGGGATTATGTTCATCGGCAAGCGGATTCGATATCGACTCCACATTGGAAACATTCCCGTTTTCATCAACGTCCACAATTACAAAATACGGACAATGCCCGAAATGATAACTCATAACGCTATCCAACCCGTTATCCTGGTCGGAAGTAAAGCAAATCCTCGTCATTCTTACCACCTCCATTATGTTATTTTATTATGTTCTACGATAACTATGTCATTATCTTCAAGTAACTTGTCCACTTTCTCCATACAGTCCGAAATATCTTCGAAATTTTGAGAAACAAGCGTAAAACTTGCACTGGAAGGAGCCTGCTCGTTGAAGCAAACTTTCAAAGAAGGCGTTTCGAGTTTGAAATTCACTATATCGCATCCGCATCCCGAAACAAGTTCAACAAGTTTTTTAGGGATATCTTTCTCAAGTATGTGGCCCGCCACGATAAACTCCACTCTATGAGGAGATTCCGAAACTATTTTCTCAGCACTTGCGCGCGCCTTGCTCAATTCGATCTTTGCACCCTTCTTTTTCTTCTCCTCCTGGACGTAACGAAGAATTGCGTGTTCTCTCTCTATCTTGTGAACAAGGGATTTATCGGGGAAAGATATCGCTCCCACGGGGCAAATCGTCGCACAGGTAGTGCAGCCCACAAGGCAATTGTAAGGATTGGCAACTTTTGCCTTTTTGCCTTCCATTACGTACACGTTTCTCCCGCAGGTAACAAAACACAACCCGCAGCCGATACATTTGCTTTCGTCAACCGTAGGATACCAAGGAATTTCCTTTCTTGGAATTCCGTGCCAGGTATCACTTATTTTTGCCATCTTCTATCACCTCCGATATTTTGTTTAAAATTTTCTCCATTAATTCAAGATTCTTTTTCGAGACTTTCACCCAATCTCTAAGAAATTGAAAGCCATTATCCGTTATTTCGTATATTCTCTTGGCAGGTCCGCTTCCGGACGTATCCCATTTTGACACTACCAATCCTTCGACTTCCATATTTCTCAAAATCCTGTATGCGGCACCGTAAGGAACAAAACTGCTATCCACTCCGTATTCCTCCAATTTTTCCACAAGCGAATATCCGTACGAAGGTTTTTCCGCAAGGGATGCAAGAAAAATCGCATATATAATATTGTTCATCTTAAACCCAAACTTACCCGCATACATTCTTCTTTTGTTAAATTTCATTTCGCATCATCTCCTATGTGTATTATACACATATAATCAAAAAATAAAAGCACTTTTTATGAGCAATTTTACTTCTTAAAGAACCTCTCAACAATATTTGCCATTTTCAAATATCCCACCATAAAAGGTATCTGCACAATAGGCGTTATTGCGGGAGGAATTGCCATAAGTCCCATACCGGCTGCAATCGCTATTGCCATTGCAGTTCCTTCGTTCTTGCCTATGGAAGTAAAAGTAACGGCCATATGATCCTCATAAGATATACCCAACCATTTGTCCAAAAATGTAATAAGCAAAAGAGATAAAATATAATAAAGAGCAAGAGGAATTAAAGCCGTGCCTACCACTGCCAACTTGGAGTAAACAAGTTTCGATTTTTCCATAAATATTAAGAAAACAATCACATAAGCACCTATAAGCGAGACAGACGGGAAAAGCGGCTTTAATTTCAAAAAACCTTCTGATCCCAATTTGGCAAGCAAGTACTTACGCGTTAGTATTCCCAATATCATAGGAATTACTACAACAA
The DNA here is from genome assembly GCA_021161495.1 of Caldisericaceae bacterium. Taxonomy (GTDB): domain Bacteria; phylum Caldisericota; class Caldisericia; order Caldisericales; family Caldisericaceae; genus AUK232. Next base: position 6,710 of record JAGHAO010000057.1, read on the forward strand.
TTAAGATTGTTTTTACAAGAAGCCATATCGAAATGGAAACATGAAGAGAAGAAGCAAAAATTTTCAGCCAAAGAGGAACTGTAACAATTGCAAGAGTAAATGAAAGAGCCACAACAATCGTGGCAAGTTCAATATTTCCGTCGGACAGACCCGTATAAGCAATGCTCATCGAAGAACAAGGCACCACTATGGCAAGCAGGATACCCATTGCCAAATTCGGAGGCACGGGTAAAAACAAACGGAGAATCAAAATTAAAGCATAAGCCGTTAACGGAGCAACAACAAGCCCCATAAACAAGGCAATGAGAATCTGTTTCCATGATTTTGCAGAATCTCTTAATCGCTCAAGATTCAAATTCACCATCATCGGATATATCATTGCGATTACAACAAGTAAATTTAACGTTTTGAAGGTGCTCGCATGCGTTTTTACATTTATATGCAAGCCGGTATAGAACCCTACCACCATACTAATTGCAACATACAAAGGAAGAAACTTATCCAAGTGATTTTTAACCTTTACCAAATTATCCATAGCCCACCTACTTTCCAATAGATTTCAAAAACCTTTTATCTTTTAAATTTCTCAAAGAAATAACCATATATACTTATCTCAGGAACTTTCTATTCCTCCTCTATTGCTGTTGCCCTTGCTTCCCGTTTCCTCCTAACGTAGTCGAAAAACTTCACAAGAAGGATCATCTGTATCATTTCCGCAAAAGGGCCTCCCATAACAGTGCCGACTGCAGCCATAGGCCCGAAGGTTGCAATACCTATGGCAGTCGAAATAGTCATATTGTAAGTGGACGAATAGGTAAGGGCTATATTCTGGTCAAGCGGGAATTTGAGTATGTTTCCGGTGACGTATGCCAAAACCCATCTCAGCAAAAAATAGAGGTTCATTATTATCGCCCCGTATAGGATTGTCTGCGGCTCCTTGGCAATCATTGCTCCGTTAATACCGAAAACGATAATTACCATAGCGAAAAGTCCTATCAATACAAGCGCCTCAAGAGGAGTTTTCAAATTTTCCAATCCTTCTTTACCTTTGTATTTCAGGACAAGGTATTTGGTAAGCTGCCCGATTATCAAAGGAACAATAATATAAATTACTAACGACTTTAACAGAACCATTATCGGTACTTTGGCCACATGCGCGAGAATCAGTTTGGAACCAAACGGTATAACAAGCAGGGACAAAAAGAAGGTATAAATTACACCGACAAGGACTAATTGCGTTTTACCTTTGGACATTCCCACAAATGCGGGAGAAGAAGTAGCAATCGGAGATAATGCAAGTATCACTACACCGGCAATCAAATTGTGATTAACATTAGGCATAACGAGGAACATTAATTTCATCAGGAGAATCGCCGTCAACGGGTAGATTAGAACATAAAAAATTGTTAAAACAACGAGATATTTCGTTTTGATATTCGTTCTTCGGGTAAATGCTTCACCCATTTTAAGATACACCATCGGCTTATAAAGCATTAAAAATAACGCATACGGCAAAAATGCCTTCATCTTCATAAATGCATCGTGATGATATCTGCCCAACATAACCGAGAAAATCATCAAAATAAAAACCGCCCATATAAGATTTTTTTGTAAAAATTTTATAACTTTACTCATAGACAAGCACCTTCCCTTTAACTTTGTTATCTTCCATTAAAATAATCATATTCTTGCCAATGCCGATCTACCCATTTACCGGAAAATCTTCCTCTATAAGCTCCATACCCTCTTCTCCAAAAACGAAGCTTCCAACCCATACACCAATCTCTGCGCGCTACAGGACGCCATAAAGTTCTGAAAACAGGAAATCCGTACCGCCTGATACCACCCACACCTACTCCATACGAATGAGGCACTCCGCCACGCAAATATTCTTCGAGAACATCCTTTACTCTTCCGTAAGCGCCCGTTACCGGCTTTATACCGTGGTCAGCAAAATACAGTTGCATTTTCGGACTCATACCGCCCGTTATCACCACATCAATCCTTTTAGACTTCATAAAATCAATAATCCTCCGGAAATCGTACCCGTAAACAAACGGATTCGAAACCGATTCCACATTGGAAACATTCCCGTTTTCATCAACGTCCACAATTACAAAATACGGACAATGCCCCAAACGATAGCATACCATACTGTCCATTCCTTTATTTTGCTCGGATGCAAAGCAAATTCTTGCCATTCCTATCACCTCCATTAATTTATATATACTTTTTATATATGTATTTTATACATAAGTGATTTTTTGTCAATACCTTTGCAAAAAAAATTTTTACACCCCTTTTTGCCGTAAAAAATCTCGATTAAAACAAAGATTTTATAATTAACGTAAAAATATCTGCATATATTGTTTTTAAAAAAATGTCTGTTATAATATTTTTCGAAAGGAGGCCGATATGGGAGAAGGATTTGAAGAAATAGTAAAAACTATTTCCAAAAACTTGGAAGGCGCAGTATTTGTCGGAATCGTAGGAAAAGACGGATTACCTGTTTCGGTGACTTCGGAGGAAAATTTTGAAAGATCCGAAAGTAGTGCGGAAATTGCAAGCATATTTAATACTACGCAAAGAGTGGTAAAAACCCTTAATATGGGAGAGTTTGTCGATTTATTTTTCGACACGGACAAGTTCGGAACATTGCTTATTAAAATTAACAACGAATACTTTCTTACTATTATAATGCATACTCCCGTAAACATAGGCAGAGCACGGCTTGAAGCGAAGCATGCAGTAATCCAAATAAGGACGATGATTGAGCAATGAACGAGATATTGGAAAAACTTAAAAATACTCCGGGAGTTCTTTCCGTAATACTTGCCGACAAGGACGGAAACTTATTGTACAGCAGTTCCAGCCTCGATGCGTCTCCCGTAACGATGGCAGGCCTCTCGGGTGCGTTCGCCGGATATTTCGACGAACTGCTTACCAGCACGGGAATGGGCACATTTACCGATACAATAATTAACGGCTCCACGGGAAGAGTAATCATATCGAGGCTCAAAAACGGCAATATATTATCCGTATTTATGACAGCAAGCGGAAACATAGGTCTGGTAAAATTTGCAATTTCAAATACAATTCAAGCGCTAAATAATTTAAGTTAAGAGGAGTGAACAATGGAAAAAGAAAAATTTTACATCACCACCGCAATTTATTATTTGAACGATAAACCTCATATCGGCTCGGTATCCGAAGCAATAGCAGCAGATGTAATGGCAAGATACAAAAGGTTGCGTGGCTTTGACGTATTCTTTTCCACGGGAACGGATGAGCACGCCCAAAAAATAGAAGAACGTGCAAAAAAAGAAGGAATAGACCCGCAGGAATTTGTAGACAGGGCAAGCAGCGTATGGAAACAAATATTCAATGATTTCGGTATTTCTTACGACAGGTTTATAAGAACGAGCGACAAAGATCACATAGAAGTGGTCAAACACTTCTTTCAAAAATTATACGAAAAAGGCGACATTTATTTGGGAACATACGAAGGTTGGTATTGCGTAAGAGACGCTACGTTCCTAAAAGATTCCGATCTCATTGACGGAAAGTGCCCGATTTGCGGAGGCCCCGTTAAAAAAATAAAAGAGCCAAACTACTTCTTCAAACTTAGCAAATACGAAAAGCCACTTCTGGAATATTACGAGGCACATAAAGATTTTTTGCAACCGGACTTCAGGTATAACGAAGTTATAAACGTAATCAAATCGGGTTTACAGGATGTATCCGTCTCGAGAAAATCTTTCAAATTCGGCATACCTATACCTTTCGATCCCGATCATACCATCTATGTTTGGTTCGATGCGCTTCTGAATTACCTTACCTCCGTAGGCTTTTTGCAAGATAAAGAAAAATTCAACCACTTTTGGCCCGCGGATTTGCACCTCATAGGCAAAGATATCACAAGATTCCACGGCATTATTTGGCCGGCAATGCTTATGAGTTACGGCTTACCCCTTCCGAAAACGATATTCGCACACGGATTCTGGAACCTCGAAGGGGAAAAAATGTCCAAATCCAAAGGCAATGTCGTGAACCCCTCATTATTCGTGGAAAGTTTTTCCGGAGAAGCGCATATAGACAAAAAAACGGCCGTGGATGTCCTGAGGTATTATTTGTCAAGAGAGGTAACATTCGGGCAAGACGGCAACTTTAAAATGGAGACATTCATATCGCGATACAACTCCGATCTTGCCAACGACTTCGGTAATCTTCTTAATAGAACGGTATCGATGCTATACAAATATTTTGACGGATACATCCCTAACGGAAAAACGGATCCCGAATCAAAAGAATTCATATCGAAGAGTGAAGAAGAATACTTCAATAAAATGGACTTGTTCAATTTGTCCCAGGCACTCGAAAGCGTGTGGGGTATAATAAACTATCTCAACAATTATATACAGGTAAAACAGCCCTGGAAATTGAAAAATCAAAGGTCCACGCTTTCCGATGTAATTTACACGCTATTAGAAGGAATAAGACACGCCTCTTTGCTTGTTTCTCCGTTTATGCCATCGGTATCCGAAAAGATCCTAAAGTCGTTAACAAACGAAGAAAAGTCGTTTAACTTCGATTTGCTTGAAAGTGGAAACAAAGTGGAAAAACTGCCCCCCATTTTCCCGAGGCTCGAAAAAGAAAAAATAAAAATAGATACAAAAAAAGAAAAACCGGAAGAAAAACCCTTAATCGATTATGAGGATTTCGCAAAACTTGATTTGAGAGTTGCAAAAATTATTGATGCGGAGAAAGTCCCTAAATCCAAAAAGCTCATCAAACTCCGTATTTCTCTTGAAGACGAAGAAAGGACAATTGTAGGCGGAATTGCCCTGCATTACAACCCGGAAGAATTGATAGGAAAGAAGATAATCGTAATCAAAAATTTGAAACCGCGGAAACTTATGGGAATCACTTCGCAAGGAATGTTGCTCGCCGCATCGAACGACGAAGAATTTTCTCTGTTATCCCTCGACAGGGACGTAAAGGAAGGTTCCAAAATAAGCTGATGTACATTGATTCACACGCACATCTATTAAGCGAAGAATACGGAGATGACCTGAGAAAAGAAATAGAAAGGGCTCGAAAAAACGGAATAATACTTGTAAACAACATAGGTTATAACCTTAAAAGCTCGGACGAAGCCGTGAAACTTTCGTCCGAGTATGATTTTATCTTCGCATCGGTAGGTATTCACCCTTACGATATAAACGAGTTCGACGAATCTGCTAAAAACAAACTTGCTCTACTCTCGGAAAACGCAAAGACAATTGCAATAGGCGAAATAGGGCTTGATTATTTCAGGAAAATTACGGATTTTGACAAACAAAGGAAATATTTTGCAGAACAACTTATCATAGCAAAAGAAAAAAACTTGCCCTTCATTATCCATTCAAGAGAAGCGTTCGAAGATACCTGGAATATCATCAAAGAAATCGGGTATTTCAACGGTGTGTTTCATTCGTTTGACTATGGAATAAATGAAGCACAAAAAATTTTAGACAAAGGAATGTATGTCTCTTTTTCCGGAATGGTTACATTCAAAAGCAGGGAAACGTTGAGAAACGTACTCAAATATGTTCCCATGGACAGATTATTATTTGAAACAGACTCTCCCTATCTTGCACCTGTCCCGGTAAGAGGAAAACGCAATAACCCCGAATTTGTAAAATTTGTGTATGCACTCGGAGCAAAAATTAAAAATATTGATATCGACACTTTGTCGGAAATAATAAAAAACAATTTTATAAAGCTCTTTCCGAAGAGCAAATCATTTTTATTAACCGAAAGGAGGGAAAATGTTTAAGATCTTAAAAAAAGAGAAACTTGCACCGAAAACATTTTTTATGGAAGTAGAAGCACCTATGATTGCAAGAAAAGCGGAGCCCGGACAGTTCATAGTGATAAGAGTATACGAAAAAGGCGAAAGAATACCTCTTACAATTGCGGACTTCAACAGAGACAAAGGCACAATCTCGATGGTGTTTCAGGAAATAGGCAAAACAACACACCTTTTGGGAACAAAAAACGAAGGAGACCAAATTTCCGACATTTTAGGCCCCCTGGGAAATCCGAGCGAAGCTGATTACTTCGGAAACGTAATTTGTATAGGAGGCGGAGTAGGGATTGCTCCCGTTTACCCCCTTTCAAGGAAGTTAAAGCAAAACGGAAACAAGGTAACGTCAATTATAGGATACAGGGCAAAAGATTACGTATTCTGGGAAGACAAAATGAAGTCGGCATCGGATAAATTATATATTGCAACAAATGACGGAAGTTACGGAGAAAAAGGTTTTGTAACGGATGTCCTGAAAAAAATTCTTGAAAGCGGAGAAAAACCTGACAGAATTTTTGCAATAGGGCCTGCCATAATGATGAAAGCGGTAGCGGATCTTACAAGGAGTTATAA
>JAGHAO010000098.1 GCA_021161495.1 Caldisericaceae bacterium
CACTATTACGTGGCAAAATGGATGAAAAAAATAGTCGGATTTTTAGGTGTTTGGAACGAACAGGACAAACTCCACATAGTGAATATAGCGGTTCACCCGTCATACAGAAAAAGAGGGGTGGGCAGCCAACTTATGGAGTTCGCAATATCTCTCGCAAAGAAGGGCAAGAAGAGAGAGATTTACCTTGAAGTGAAACAATCCAACAAGGTGGCGCAGAAACTTTACAAAAAGTTCGGTTTTACAGAGAACGGGAAGATACCGAACTACTATATTGACGGGGAGGACGGAATAATTATGAGGAGGAGTTTGAATGAATATTCTGGGAATTGAAACATCCTGCGATGATACGGCAATCGCCATAATAGACGAACATGCAAACGTAAAAAGCAACGTTCTTTCTTCGCAAACGCAGTTTTACAAAGATTACGGAGGCATCGTTCCGGAAATCGCTTCACGAAAACATGCCGAACTCATAGGGTATGTCCTTGAAGAAGCGTTAAAACTTGCAAACGTAGCCCTCGAAGATATTGACCTTATCTCCGTTACATACGGGCCGGGGCTTGTAGGTTCGCTGCTTGTGGGTGTGGAAACGGCAAAATCCCTGTCTTTTGCCAAAAAAATTCCGGTGATCGGAGTGAATCATCTCGAAGGGCATATCTATTCCTTATTTGTGAATAACAAACCCCTAAGCGTGGAAAATCCTCCTTTTCCGATGCTTTTTCTGATTGTTTCCGGCGGCCACACGGAACTTGTTTTGATTAAAAAACACTTGCAATACGAAGTTTTAGGCGAAACGAGAGACGATGCTGCGGGAGAGGCGTTGGACAAATTCGCCCGGGCGTTAGGATACGGATATCCGGGAGGCCCTGTCATTCAAAAATTGGGAGAGAACGGAGATCCGAACTTTTACAAATTCCCACGCCTTTCCTTGAAATCACCCTTCGAATTCAGTTTCAGCGGATTAAAAACAGCGGGAGTTTATTATTTGCAAAGCCACCCGGATGAAGCAAAAAATCGTTTGAATGATATCTGCGCAAGTTTTGAAGAAGCGCTTACCGACATCTTGATAAACAGAACATTAAACGCCGCAAGAAAATTCGACGTAAAAGCAATTGGTGTTGTAGGTGGAGTTTCGGCGAACAAAAGGCTCAGAGAAAAATTCCGAAAAAAATCTTATGTTCCGGTGTATTTTCCTGAAAAAGGGTTTTCAACGGACAATGCTGCAATGATTGCAGTTGCAGGCTATTTGCATTACAAAAATGGGAAAAGAAGCGATTTGCTGCTTGACGCTGTCTCTACTCTCCCGCTCGGAGTGTGAATCATCTTTTTACGGAAAGAAAGAGAGTTTTCTTTCTCCGTGCAGAGATAGTGTTGTTATAAGTATTTTTGCGAATATTTATTCGAGTTGGTAACGTAAACCGTTTTGCTTTTAAAGAAAACAATTTTGATGTGTGTCGGGTAAAAATAGAGATCTTCCATAAAGGCCGTGCCGCTTAATCATATTAATAAACACTTGATTTTTTATTTTTCTTCCTTACAATATTAACAAATACACACTCTCCGGATTCTACGGAAGGTGCGCTTTTTGCGTCTCCGGGAAGAGGAAGGAGAGGAGGAAAAACTATACAGGAGGTAATAGAATGGCAGTAGTAACTATGAAGGAACTCCTCGAAGCGGGAGCACATTTCGGTCATCAGACGAGAAGATGGGATCCGAGAATGAAAGAGTACATTTATGCGGAAAGAAACGGGATCCACATCTTTGATCTCAGAATTACGGTTAAAAAGGTTGAAGAGGCCTACAATTTCGTTTCCAATCTTGCAAAGGAAGGCGGAAAAATTATTTTCGTCGGAACGAAAAAGGCTGCGCAGGACATTGTTAAGGAAGAAGCGCTTCGCTGCGGTATGTATTATGTTAACCAGCGTTGGGTGGGAGGCCTTCTTACGAATTTTAGTACGATAAGGCAAAGAATCAATAAATTGAAGGAACTCGAAAAATTGGAAGAAGAAGGTTATCTCGAGACGATTTCAATTAAGGAAAAAGTTAAAATTCAGAGAGAACTTTCCAAACTCAGAAAGTTGTTTGAGGGAGTAAAGGATATGACTTCCATTCCCAATGCGGTTTACATAACGGATACGCATAAAGACAGGAGCGCATTGCTTGAAGCAAGAAAACTGCACATCCCGGTGGTTGCCATTGTTGATTCGAATTCCAATCCCGAAGAAGTTGATTATCCTCTTCCGGGAAATGATGATGCAATTCGTTCGCTCAGGCTTTTCACTTCTATTATAGCGAATGCAGTGATAGAAGGTAAAGAGGGAGATGTGGGCGAGCAGGAAAAAACACAGGAAAACCCTGAAGAAGTTCTTAGAGAAGAGCTTAAGGGAGATATAAAAGAAAAATTTGAAGGTTAGGAGAGGTGAATTATGGATTTGGAACTTATTAAAGAACTAAGGGCTAAAACTGGCGCTGGAATTGTTGATTGTAAAAAGGCGCTTGCCGAAGCAAACGGAGATATTGAGAAAGCAATTGAAATTTTAAGAGAAAAGGGAATCGCCAAAGCGGTTAAAAAGGCAGGGCGTGCAACAAATCAGGGCATTGTTGCCGCTTATATTCATCCCGGTGCTCAACTCGGCGTTTTGGTGGAACTTGATTGCGAAACCGATTTTGTTGCAAGAACCGATGAGTTTAAAACTCTTGCAAACGAAATTGCGCTTCAAATTGCAGCAACGGATCCCGATTATATTGACAGGGAAGATGTTCCGGAAGACGTGCTTGAAAAGGAAAAAGAGATTTATAAAAAACAACTTGAAGAGCAGAAAAAACCGGCTCACATTATTGATAAAATCATAGAGGGAAAAATAGAAACATTCTATAAAGAGCATTGCTTACTTGACCTTCCTTACATAAGAGACGAGAAGAGGACGATCAGAGACCTCATAAAAGAGCATATCGCAAAATTCGGAGAAAATATCTCCGTAAGGCGTTTCTCCCGGTTTAAGGTAGGTGAGTAATATTTGACTCCTTATAAACGAATCCTCCTCAAACTCAGCGGCGAAGCGCTTCTCGGCAAAAAGGAATTTGGCATTGATGTGGATGTTCTCGATGAAATTGCCGAGCAAATAAAGGTTTTAAGAGAAAATGGAATAGAAATAGGAATTGTAATAGGCGGAGGAAATATTTTCAGGGGGAACGAAAGCAAAGAACTGCACATAGACAGGGCGACCGCCGACTATATGGGAATGCTTGCAACGGTAATCAATGCCCTTGCATTGCAAAATATGCTTATGAGCAAAGGAATTGATGCGAGAGTAATGTCCTCGCTCAGCCTTACTCAGGTAGCAGAACCGTATATTCTGGCAAAAGCGGTTGCTCACTTTAATAAGGGTAGAGTGATTATTTTTGCGGGGGGCACGGGCCTCCCGTTTTTTACAACTGATACAACCGCAGCGCTCAGGGCAATCGAGATAAAAGCGGATGCACTTTTTAAAGCAACAAAAGTTGATGCAATTTATTCGGCAGATCCAAAGAAAGATAAAAATGCAAAGAAATATCGTTCGATAACATATACGGAATTTCTTGCGAAAAACCTTAAAGCGATGGATTCCACGGCTGTGTCACTTTGTAGAGACTTTCATATGCCTATCATACTTTTTAATATGACAAAGAAAAATAATCTCGTGAAGGCAGTTCTTGAAGGCGGTATCGGAACTTATATAAAGGAGGGATAGATATGGAAAAGAAATTTTACGAAGAAGTGGAAAGTCGAATGAAAGCTGCGATAGAGGCGTTAGAGCGTGATTTTTCCAAAGTGCGTGCAACAAGAATCACACCCGAAATTCTTGAACCGGTAAAAGTCGAGGCGTATGGTACATTGCTGCCCATAAGACAGGTTGCGAATATTTCGTCTTCCGGGTCTCGTTCGCTTCTTATCGAGCCGTGGGACAAATCTCTTCTAAAAGAGATTGAGCGTGGAATTTTAAAAGCAAATCTCGGAGTTACGCCACAGAATGACGGAAGTACAATCAGGCTTAATTTCCCTAAACTTGACGAAGAGGAGAGGGAAAGAATTGCAACTCAGGTTAAAAAGATGGCGGAAGAATTCAGAGAAGAGATAAGGAGCATTCGAAGAAAAGCAATAGAACAAGTAAGGGAGTGGGAAAAGAATAAGGAAATTTCCGAAGACGAAAAATACAGAATGCAGGATAAGATTCAGGAACTTACCGATAAATACATAGAGATTATCAATGACCACCTCAAAAAGAAAGAAAAAGAAATTTTAGAGGTTTAATGAAAGATGCGAAATCCGTTCCCGTCCACGTCGCGATTATTATGGACGGGAACGGAAGATGGGCGCAGAAGCGAGGCCTTCCCAGAACGGAGGGGCACAGGGCAGGAGTTAAGACAGTCAAAAAAATTGTCAAGACGGCTTCCGATAACGGCATAAAGTATCTTACGTTGTATGCCTTTTCAACGGAAAATTGGAAAAGGAGTAAAGAAGAAGTCAATTTTTTGTTAAATCTCTTTGCGGAAGTCCTAAAAGATTATCTTAACGAACTCCGGGATAATAATGTTAAATTGAAATTCATCGGCGATATTCAGGGCCTTCCCTATTTTCTCAGAAAAGTCTTGGAATATTCGGAAAATGCAACAAAAAAAGACACCGGTTTGGTTTTAAATATTGCGATAAATTACGGTGGAAGAAGGGAAATTGTTCAGGCCGTGAAAAGGATTTGCCGAGAAAAAATCCGAGATATAAACGAGGAAAATTTTTCCGATTATCTCTACACTGCGGGCCAGCCCGACCCTGATATCATAATAAGGACAAGCGGTGAAATGCGTTTAAGCAATTTTTTACTTTATCAATCGTCTTATTCCGAACTTTTTTTTACTGACACATTGTGGCCGGATTTTACTGAAGAAGAGTTTTTGAAAATTATTGAAGAATTTGGGAAAAGGAAAAGAAAATTTGGTGGCGTTTAAATGAAGAATATTTTTTTAATCGGTGCGACGGGCTCTCTCGGAAGAGAAGCCTTAAAAGTTATCGAAGATAATAAGGATAAATTTCTTTTAATCGGTGCAACGGGATACAACAATTATAAAGAATTGATATCGATTTGCAGAAAATTCAACCCTCCTTATGCGGGGATTCGCAGAGAGTTTATTCCTATTATGAAGGATAATTGTTCGGGAGATACTGCTGTCTTTGATGTGGATAAAAGGCTTTCTGAAATTCTTGAAGAAGCGGATCCCGACTTAACGCTTTTTCTCTCTTCCGGAATTAATGCGGCAAAGGCGGTAAAATACCTTTTGAATAAGGATAAACGGATAGGCATTGCGAACAAAGAAACCGTTATTGCCGGTGGAGAACTCATATTCAAAAAGGAAAATCTTAAAAATATAATTCCTATTGATAGCGAACCCTCGGCAATTTTTCAATGCCTATTGGGTGAAAATAAGGAATCGGTAAACAGGCTGATTATTACGGCATCCGGCGGTCCTTTCTGGGAAAAACGAGAGGCGGAATTTCCATTTATTACGCCCGAAGATGCATTAAAACACCCGAACTGGAAAATGGGTAAGAAAATAACGATAGATTCGGCGACGATGGCAAACAAAGCGTTTGAAATTATAGAATCGCATTTCCTTTTCGATATTCCTTACGAAAAAATCGAAGCGGTTGTTCACAGAGAAAGTATTATACATTCTCTTGTTGAATTTACGGACGGAAACGTGAAAGCCCTTATGAGTAAAACGAGAATGTATTACCCTCTGCAATTTGCAATGAGTTATCCGGAAAGAGTCAAAACGCATATCGGTTATCTTAATTTAGCCGATACCGGGAAACTCACTTTTTACCCGATGGACCGAAAGAAATTTCCTGCTTTTGATATTATTCTTCACTTTGCAAAGGAAGGCGGTAATAGATTACCGCTTTTGGTTGCCGCCGACGAAATTGCCGTGGAATCATTCCTTGAAAGGAAAATAAAGTTTACGGATATCCCTTACGTTATAGAAAAAACGGTTTCGAGCGTTCCTTTTTCGGAGGGCGGATCGCTTGAGGATATTGAAGAAACTTATAAACTTGGTATAATAAAGGCCGAAAATATTATAAGGAGAATAATATTATGAATATATTTTGGAAAATTGTAATAGGAATATTTGTAATAGGAATTTTGGCATTGGTGCATGAACTCGGGCACTTTACCGCTGCAAAATTGTCAGGTATTGCGGTGGAAGAGCTAAGCATAGGTTTCGGCCCCACAATATGGCAAAAGAAGATAAAAGAGACCGTTTACAAAGTCGGTGTACTTCCCATTTTAGGATACGCCAAGATCAAAGGAATGGAAGGTGATTTCGACGCGCCGGACGGATATTACAGCAAAGGTCTTTGGGCACGATTTTTCACGATCTTTATGGGACCGGGAATGAATTTCATTACTGCCATTGTTATTTTTACCATCGTATTTTCAACATTCGGTAACCCTTTTATGCCGACCACGACAGTGGGTGCGGTGATAGAGAATGCACCTGCGTATACTGCCGGTATAAAGCCGGGAGATAAGATAATAGAAATAAACGGCGAACAGATCAAAACCTGGGACGAACTCGTAAAAATAATTCATTCGAGCAACGGGAATCCTGTTGAGGTCATTGCGGAAAGAAACGGAAAGAAACTTACATTTAACATAAAACCGATTAAAGATAAAACAAACAATGTCTGGATAATAGGTATATCTCCTAAAGGACAGAGGTATTCACCGTTTGAAGCGTTGTGGCAGGGAACCGTATGGACAGGGAAGCTCCTTTACAAGATGTTTGTCTTTATTCCGATGCTCTTTACTCGGCAAGGTATTTCTTCTGTTGCAGGCCCGATAGGTATTATTACAATTACGGGCCAAGCGGCGTCAGGCGGGTTTCTCAATCTTTTGTGGTTTAGTGCGTACATTAGTATTGCTCTTGGTTTTACAAATTTGCTTCCAATACCTGCTCTTGACGGGAGTTGGCTTGTCCTTCTCCTTTGGGAAGCGATTACTCATAAACCTGTTCCTCCGGAAAAGCAGGCTGCCGTGCAGGGTGCGGGTTTTGTCATTCTGTTGGGTTTAATGGTGCTTATCAGCATTCACGATATTATGAGGCTGTTTGGCAAGTGAGGAGAAATTCCCGCGTTGTAAGAATAGGTGGGGTGAAAATCGGCGGTGCTTACCCCATAGCCGTTCAATCAATGACAAAAACGGATACGCGCAACGTGTCCGAAACAGTAAGCCAAATATCGGAACTTGAAGATGCAGGTTGCGAAATAATCCGTGTTGCGGTTCCCGACAGGGAAGCAGCGGAAGCAATAAAGGAAATCAAAAAAAGAATACGTATTCCCCTTATTGCGGATATTCATTTTGATCCCCGTCTTGCTATGCTTTCCATATTAAACGGTGCCGACAAAATAAGACTTAATCCCTCTAACATAGAAGACAAAGAATGGATTGAAAAGATTGCACGCCTTGCAAACGAAAGAAATGTTCCGATACGTGTGGGTGCGAATTTGGGTTCTTTCAGAAAAAAGCCGGATAATGTTATATTCGCACTTGTCAGTACCGTGCTAAATGAAATCAGAATTTTAAATGACGCAAATTTTGATAACATAGTGGTTTCCATAAAGACTTCCGATGTTCTTCAAACGATCGCGGCAAATCGGAAAATAGCGGAGGTTATCGATTATCCGATTCATCTCGGTGTAACGGAAGCGGGACCTCTTGAAGAATCTTTGATAAAAAGTAGTGCGGGAATAGGTGTATTGCTTATGGAAGGTATAGGTGATACGATAAGGTATTCCATAAGTGATAAACCCATTAAAGAGGTCGAGGCGGCTTTCACACTTCTTAAGTCTTTGCATTTGAGGGAAAGAGGAATTACAATCGTTTCTTGCCCGACTTGCGGAAGGTGCGAAATCGATCTTTTTTCCCTTGTTAAGCGAGTGAAAAAAGATTTCGGAAACGTAAAAGTACCCGTAAAAGTTGCAATAATGGGTTGTGTGGTAAACGGCCCCGGAGAAGCAAAGGATGCGGATATAGGAATTGCCGGAGGGAAAAAATCAGGGGTAATTTTCAAAAAGGGTAAAATTATCAAGACGGTTTCGGAAGAAAATCTTTATTCCGAATTTAAGAAAGAATTGGAAAAATTAATCGAAGAAAAATCAAATTCTTCTTAATTTTCTCGGTTCTTTGAGTGTCAAAGAATAAATTACCCCCACAAGCACTACTGATGCGGTAATGTAAAATATTGTGTTGTAAGAGAGAAAACGCGCAAGGAATCCGCCTATCAGTGAATATGTCAATACGGGGAAAGTCAAAGTTCCGTTCAATCCTATATATGTGGGCCTTTCTTTCGGGAGCGCCTGATTGAGCATAAAATTTTGGTATCCCACGCTCATTCCCGAGAACATTACGCCTATTAATGCAAATGTTACGGAAAAAAGCAAAAAGTTGTTTCCGCTGAAAATTGCAACGAGCGGAATTGCAAGGGCTGTTATTGCCGTAAGTTGGACGACGATTTTGTTTCCTTTGTAATCCGACAGATATGCCCACAGTAGATTGGAAACCACGGAGCCAAACATTTGCACGGTTAAGAATATTCCTACCGCACCTTTCGAAAAATGTAAAACTCTTTTTGCGTAAATCACGTAAAAAGGCAGAGACAGAGAACTTGCGCCTACGAGAATTTGGACGATCAGAAAATTTGTAAAATTTTTGTCATTTTTCAGTATTGATATTGCCTTTTTAATAAATTGGCGGAACGGAAGCGTGTCTTTATGCACTTCTTCTTCGGGTTCTCTAACCATCGAAAGGAAAACGTAAGAGGCACTGACAAAAACAAATGACAGAAAAAATATTAGTGCGTAATTATGAGGAAAATGCAAATTTTTGTTCTGTAAAATGCTTTTTACGATCAATCCCGCAATTATTGCGAGAATGCCTCCGAGAAGTCCCCTGAGCCCGAAAAATCTTCCCCTGAGTTCCGAAGGAATTGCCTTTCCGAATATGTCGGAAAACGGAATTGCGGCAACTCCGCCCATAAATGTGAATAATCCTAAAAGTGAAATGAGTATCCAAACCATAAGTGTAGGATGAGTTTTTGCAAAGAGTAAAGTTGAAAGGGCAAGAAGCCCCCAGCTTATTGCACGTACTGTTATTGCTTTTATAAGTAGGGGTTTTTTGTGCTTTACCGCCTCAATT
Organism: Caldisericaceae bacterium; assembly: GCA_021161495.1. GTDB lineage: Bacteria > Caldisericota > Caldisericia > Caldisericales > Caldisericaceae > AUK232. The sequence continues at coordinate 9,231 of JAGHAO010000098.1, forward strand.
TTATTTGCGACGAAAAGTTGGGGAATAACTCCGAGTATTCCCCTCCCTTTTCCCATTATCATATACGAAAATCCGATTATAATGCTTGACGGAGTCAACGTATTTAAAAATGCTGGAATAACAGTGGTCGTGCTGCTAAAAGCAACGCCACCGTTGAACAAAATCCCGTGCATTAGCCCTACGAAAAAATTCCACTTCAGGTTTTTGTCGTTTTTCATAGGGCTATTATACGGGAAACGCCTTATTATTTCAACAACCCGAGTGCTATCTTTACGTGCATTTCAACGCCTATTGACATAACGTCTTCGTCAAAATCGAAATATGCGGAATGATGGGGTTTGTCAAGCCCTTTCTCTTTATTCATCGAGCCGAGCCAGAAGAAAGCGCCTTTTGCTTTTTCAAGGAAATATGCCATATCTTCTCCACCCATGGACACGGGTGTTTTAACGACTCTTTTTTCTCCTACCACGTTTCGCGCGACGGAGATCACATATTGCGTTTCCTCTTTGCTGTTTATAAGGGGCGGATATCCGAATGCATATTCTGTTTTCGCCTCTCCTCTGAATGCTGCGGCCGTATTTTTTGCGATCCTTTCTATTTTCTCCGGAATTGTTTTTGCAAGATTTTTGTCAAGCGTTCTTACGGTTCCCAGAAGTTCCGCACTTTCCGGGATTACGTTGAATACGTCTCCGGAATGTATCTTTCCTACCGTTATTACAATCGGGTTAATCGGGTTGATTTCCCTTGAGACGATTGTTTGCAAACTCATAACTATTTGGGACGCAATAACCACGGGGTCTACCGAGGTGTGAGGGTATGCTCCGTGCCCTCCCTTTCCTTTGATTTCTATTTTGAATCTGTCTGCTTCGGCTGTCATCACTCCCTCTTTTATGCCGATAATTCCTGCGGGTATCATATTTCCCAAATGTAAACCGAAAGCCTTATCCACATGCGGATTTTCCATCACTCCTTCTTCAATCATCTTTATCGCTCCGCCGGGATCTTTTTCTTCCGACGGTTGGAATACGAATTTCACGTTGCCTTTAATCTCGTCTCTGTGTCTTGATAAAACCTTTGCGGCAACTAAAAGCATCGCGGTGTGCCCGTCGTGTCCGCAGGCGTGCATTATGCCTTTGTTTACGGACTTATACGGAACATTATTTAATTCTTCGATCGGAAGTGCGTCCATATCCGCCCTGAGAAGAACTGTTTGTCCGCCCTCTTTTCCTTTCAAGAGTCCTACAACTCCTGTTTTTGCAACGCCGGATTTTACTTCCAAACCGCAATCTTTGAGGTAATTTTCCACAATTCCCGCCGTCCTCTTTTCGTTAAAGCCCAATTCGGGATGCTTATGGAAATCTCTCCTCAATGAAACCAATTCGTCTTTTAAACTTAGCACCTCTTCTTTTATGTCCATATTTCACCTCCTTAATTATTTTACTACCAAACTTTCATTTTTATAAATAAAATTCGTGTTGTATAATTAATAAAAACCGTTTTAGGAGGAAAAAATGAAAAAATTTTTATCCGTTTTGTCTGTTGTTTTAATGATCTTTTTATTCGTTATGCCTTTTGCCGGTGTGAAGGCAACGGTTAACTTCTCTGTCATAACTTTTGTTGTTAATCCCCAATCGGCGGAGTCTTATGCGGGATATATTCTCGATATGAAACTTACCAATGCTTTGCCTAAGGGAAACTATATTTATATCAATTTTCCTCAAGGGTTTGTTTTGCCGCAAACCGTTTCTCCCGAATTAGTTACGGTAAACGGTGAATCTTCGTCAAGAGTTGAAATATCCTCCGGTATGTTAAAGATTTATCCTTCTGCTGATATTTCCTCCGGCTCGGAAGTTGTCGTAATGATTAAAAAAGAAGCAATGATTAAAAATCCTTCCGCTCCCGGTGATTACGGATTTTTGATAGGTCTTTCCAATGAAGCGAATCCTTTAAGCGTAGTAGTTACCGTAAAGCAAGGGATATCAAAACTGAAAACGCTTGTCCAACCTAACACGTCGAACAGTTTTGCAATGTATCTTATAGATTTTTATACTTCGCAGAACGGTGCTTTGAGCGGAGCAAACGGTGATTACATTGCATTGGTTTTTCCCAAAGAGGTTGTTTTTACCGAATCGTCGATTAATCCTTCCGACGTAACCGTTAACGGAGTTCCCGCAAAATCCGTTTCCGTAAGCGGAAAAAACGTAACCGTTGTTCTGAATGAAGGTTTGAATATAGCGGCAAACAGTTTTGTTTCGGTTCAGATTTCCTCGGATTGCGGAATAAAAAACCCCTCGGTTCCCGGCAAATATTTCATATCGGTTCTGACAAATAAGGACCCTTTCCTTGTAAACACTGTTTACACGATAAAAGGCACCTCCGTTAAAGGGCTTTCCGTATCTTTAAATCCTCGCATTCAGAATGCGGTTTCGGAAATCAAAATAACGTTTGTAACGTCGGGCAACGGAAACCTCAAAAAGAACGAGGATAAAATATTCGTATCATTTCCTTCGGGCTTTTCCTTTCCGGAATCACCGGATTTTTCCTTTATTTCAATAAACGGAATAAAAGCAAACAGCGGCACTGTGGATAACGGACTTTTGTCCATTGTTGTGCCTGCGGATATTCCTGCGGGTGCCGTAAATGTGATTATAGATAAGGGATTTGGCTTATGCAACCCTTCCAATAAAGGGGAGTATATGATCTCCGTATATACCTCGAAAGATCTTACGCCTGTTTCTGCCTCGGTTGACATCGAGCCTTCCCATATAACCGCACCGCTTGTGGAACTTTCCAATTACGGAGCGGGAATGGCTTCTTCCTATACTATCGTATTTTACACCGGTGCGGGAGGTTCGCTGAAAAAGAATGAAGATACTGTTACAATTGTCTTTCCCCGGAAAACGCTCCTGCCTGTTTCAAAGATTTCCAAAAGTTACATAAAAGTAAACGACCTTTCTCTTCCCGATGACGCGTCTGTTTCCGGAGAATCCCTAACTTTCAATGTCCCCATGGATGTGAATGCCTATGGTAAAGTTTCAATAAAAATAGATAAATCCGCCGGGATTGTTAACCCGGAAACATACGGAATTTATACGTTGTCTGTGTTTACGTCGGTGGAGAAAACCCCCGTATTTTCAGTCGGTTACGAAATTTCAATTCTTCCGGAGTCATATGCCGAAGTTTTACCCGAGAGCCCGGACGGTTTAAACGGTTATTATGTGACCCCTCCTGTGGTGGAACTTTTTGCAAAAAGCCCTAAGGATCCGAAGCCTGTAATTTATTATTACCTCGACTCCGGAAATCCCGTAATTTATTCCGATAAAATTACAATCCCGGAGGGAAAGCACGAATTGCACTTTTACGCAATGGATCATTTTGGGAACAAAGAGAGCAAAATTCATTCACTTTCTTTTAAAGTGGATACGACTCCTCCTCAGATAATTATCGTCTCACCTACAAATTCGGTCGTAAACGGAAATTCGGTTACCCTGAAAGGAAAAACTGATCCCGGGGCAACCGTTACGATAGACGGTGCCGCTGTGCCGGTTAAAGCGGACGGAAGTTTCGAAACGGTGCTTTCCGGCAAAGGAGAAAAGACATTCGATATCTCCGCAAAAGATCTTGCGGGAAACAGATCGGATAAAAAGATCACATTTACATTTATCACGCAGAATTCGACTCCCCCGAAGTTAACAATTATTTCTCCTCAAGACGGAACAATTGTTTATCAAAACCAAATCATAATTACGGGAAAAACGGATCCAGGAGTAAACGTATCGGTAAATGGAAATACTGTTTCCGTGTCCGGCGACGGAACTTTTACGGCTACCGTGACACTTGACGAAGGAAGTAATACAATAACCATTGTTTCCGAAAAGGACGGTGCGAAGGCTACGGTAAAATTAAATGTTGAATATACAAAAGCAATTTCTATGAAACTTCAGATTGGAAATACGAATGCCATAGTAAACGGTGAAGTTGTAAGCCTTGATTCTCCGCCGGTGATAATTAACAGCAGAACGCTTGTTCCGTTGAGATTTATAAGTGAATCTTTCGGCGCGGACATACAATGGGATCCCGTTTTAAGAATGGTAAGCATTACATTCAATAACACGAAAATAATTCTTCAGATAGGAAACAAATTTGCATCCGTAAACGGGAAGAAAGTTGTTCTTGATTCTCCTCCGCAGATAATAAACGGAAGGACAATGGTGCCAATTCGTTTTATTGCGGAATCATTTAGCGCTAATGTCGGATGGGACGATGCAACAAAAACAATTACGATAACGTACCCGTAAAAGATAAACGGGGGCCTTGCCCCCCGTTTTTATTCCATATTTATCTTGTAATCACGTATTTTATTGAACAAAGACTTTCTTGAAATTCCTAAGAGTTTTGCCGCTTTCGTTTTATTTCCGTTGCATTTCCGGAGCGCTTTTATTATCATTTCTTTTTCGAGTTTTGCGATTGCATCGGGCAGGGGTTCGACTACGGGGTCTTCCGTATTTTCTTTGTTTGTGCCACTTTTTGAAGCGGAGTTTATTTTTTCTTCGGATTCGATTTTTTGCAAAAGTTCGGGAGGGAGATGTTCTTTCATTATCAGAGGCACGGAGCTTATTATTACTCCGCGCGCAATTGCATTCTCGAGTTCCCTGACATTTCCGGGCCAATTGTAATCCATAAATATTTTCATAACTTCTTCGGACACTCCCTGTATCACCTTTCCGTATTTCCTTGAGTATTTCGAGATGAAGTAATTGACTAAAAGGGGAATATCTTCTTTTCTTTCTCTAAGCGGCGGAATGTGAATGGTTACGACGTTCAATCTGTAAAACAAGTCTTCCCTGAATTTTCCCTCGGATACAAGTTGTTCCAAGTCTCTGTTTGTTGCGGCGAGTACTCTTGCATTGGATACGAGTGTCTCGTGCCCCCCGACGCGTTCGAAAGTTTTTTCCTGCAAAACCCTGAGAAGTTTTGCTTGCAGCGGTAAACTCATATCTCCGATTTCATCGAGGAAAATTGTTCCGTCTTTTGCTTGCTCGAACTTTCCTATGTGCCTTGATATTGCATCGGTAAACGCACCTTTTTCGTGCCCGAAGAGTTCGGACTCGAGCAAATTTTCCGGAATTGCAGCGCAGTTCACTACGATAAACGGTTTATTTCGTCTGTTGCTATGCAGATAGATTGCCTTTGCAACGAGTTCTTTTCCTGTTCCGCTTTCTCCTCTTATGAGAACGGTTGCGTCCGAATCGGCCACTCTGCCGATTGCCTTATAAACCTCCTGCATTTTCGGAGAGTCTCCTATTATCTCGTCCTGTTTGTAGTTTTTGATAAAACTTGTTCCTTCTAAGCTTGCAGAGAGTTCTTTCAACTCAATTGCTTTTTTTACCTTGATTTTCAGCTCGTCTATGTCAAAAGGCTTGGTTAAATAGTCGTATGCGCCTTTTTTCATCGCTTTTATTGCAATATCCGAACTTCCGTATGCCGTAAGGAAGATTACGGGGAGATCCGGAGCTACCTCTCTTATCTTCAAAAACGCCTCCATACCGTCCATAACGGGCATTCTTACGTCAAGTAGAATGCAATCCGGATATTTTTCCGTTACTTCCTCGACGGCTTTTTTGCCGTTGTCGGCTTCCAATACCGTGTAGTCCTCTTCTTCTAATATTTCTTTTAAAAGGTCCCTCACGTTTTTTTCATCGTCAACCACGAGAATTGTGTATTTTTTGAGTTTCATTTTTCACCTCTCAGATTGGGAGATATATATGGAAAGTCGTGCCTTTGCCTTTTTCGCTTTCCACTTCGATTTTTCCTCCATGCTCTTTAACCACTCTGTATACTATTGCAAGCCCGAGCCCGGTTCCTTCCGCTTTTGTCGTATAGAAAGGTACGAATATGTGCTCCAACTGGTCTTTGTCCATTCCGCAACCTGTATCGGATATGGAAATTTTTGCGAATTCTCCTTCTTTTCGACATTTAATTGTAATTTTCCCCTTTTTATCCATTGCCTGGATACTGTTTATAATGAGATTTAGGAACAGTTCTTCGCATTTTTTTTCGTCTGCGTTTACATTTATATTTTCACAATCCAATTGGAATTCAATGTTGCCGTTTTCCGAAAATTGCTTTCCGAGTGCGACAATTCTTTCAAAGAAAGAAGGGACGTTTATTTGCGTTTTTCTCAGAGGCGTCGGTTTTCCGTAATTCAATAAGTCCTTTACGATTCTGCTCAATCTTTCCGTTTCGTGCAGTATGGGTTCCACATATTTTTCTTCGGGTTTTCCCTCCAATTTTTTCTGGAGAATTTGCGCAAATCCTTTTATGGATGTTAAGGGGTTTCTTACTTCGTGCACCACACCCGCGGTAAACATTCCGAGCGTCCTCAACGCCTCGTTTCGTTGTGATTCTTCGATATTTCGTTTTAAGCTCTCCGCCATATTATTTATTGAAACCGCTATGTCCCCTATTTCTCCGGAATAATGCGGCAACCTGTAATCGAGGTCTGTTTCAAGGGTTTTTAGTCCTCTTTCTATCTTTACTATTTTGAATGTAAAAATCGAGGTTACAATAAGAACAAAAAGTGCCGCAAAAAGTGCGGAATAAACCGTTACTCTGTTTGATTCTTCCCTTATTTCGTTCACGGGTTTCATTATCAAAGGGTACGGCTCGTCTACAAATATGTAGCCTTTTTCCATCTTCGGAGTGTATATGGGCTTTATAATCGTGAGTTTTTTACTTAGCATGTATTTCGGGTCCGATAGGTAGACGGTTTTGTCGTTTATAGGAGGGATGTAATATCCTATTTCAAGTTCCGGAAAGTTCTTTTTTAAAGATTTTATATAATCGTCGAACGGCGGTTGTTGAAATTTTTTCAGGTACATCTTTTGCTTTTCCACCGATATGTGTCCGAAGTCAAACTGCAAAGCGTTTCCTTCGTACAATTTTTGATATTTGTCCGTTATTTGATCGGCTACGGTTTCTATTCTTTTTGTTTCAACCGAAAAGATTTCGTTTCTTACGCTGGATATGACAACCGAGCTTACGAATACCATCGTAAGCACGACAAACAAGACAAGGGTTGTTGTAAGTTGAAACCTCATCGATTGAAAAAATCTTTTCATCTATACCGACACTTCCTCCGCAAGTTTGTATAGATCTTTATTTATTCTTTTTCGCTTGGTTACCGCATCTTTAAGAGGAATAAGGGTTATTTTGTTATCTTTTATTCCTACCAATTTCCCTTTTTCTCCTCCGAGCAATGCGTCCACTGCGAATTCTCCGAACTGAGAGGCAATTATTCTGTCGAATCTTGTGGGTGAACCTCCTCTCTGTATGTATCCCAATACGGAAACCCTTGTTTCCACTTCCGGCATACGTTTTTTGATTTCCTTTTCGAGGTCCCTTGCGTGGATTGCTCCTTCCGCGCAAACGATTAAATGATGCATTTTTCTTTTTCTGAACGCTTCTTTCATATTCTCGGTTATTTTATCGATACTGAACGGCATTTCGGGTATGAGAATAAAGTCGGCGCCTCCGCCGAGGCCTGCGTCAAGTGCTATGAACCCCGCTTCTCTTCCCATTACTTCTACAATGAATGTTCTTCCGTGGGAAACGGCTGCGTCTCTTATTTTATCTATGGCATTTATTGCGGTATTTACCGCCGTATCAAAGCCTATGGTGTAATCCGTTCCCCAGAGGTCGTTATCGATTGTAGAGGCGATGCCGATTGTGGGGAAGCCTTTTTCCGAGATTGCGAGGTTTCCTGTCTGCGATCCGTTACCTCCTATTACTATAAGTCCTTCTATTCCTTCTTCTTCCATATTCTTGATCGCCCTGTACTGATTCTCTTCTTTTTTGAAATCCGGTACCCTGCTTGTTCTAAGGATTGTCCCGCCTCTTTCGAGAATACCGCTTACATCTCTCGGAAGCAGCGGATGAAAATCTTTTTCCAGCAGTCCTCTGTATCCTCTGTAAACTCCGATTATTTCAACTTTACGTACATACCCTACACGCACGACACTTCTAATTGCGGCATTCATTCCGGAAGCATCGCCCCCAGAAGTGAGAACCGCTATTCGCTTCATTTCAAAAACACCTCTAACAGATCAATCCATTCTTTTGAGACGAGTTTTAACTTTCCGGTCGCCTCTTTGAGTGGGACGGATACTATTTCGTTTCCTTTAATTGCCGCCATTTTTCCGAAGTCTCCGCTGTGAATCATATCCACCGCTTTTACTCCCACTCGTGAGCCTAACATTCTATCGAAAACCGTAGGAGATCCGCCTCTCTGCATATGCCCGATAACTGCGGAACGTGTAGGTATTCCGGTTTTTTCTTTTATGAGTTTTGCTATGAAATCTCCCACTCCTCTCTTTTGAAGGAGTTTGTGCCCGAATTGGTCTGTCTCGCCTTCTTCTTGAAGGGGAAGTTCCGTTCCTTCCGAGACAACGACAAGTGCATAACCTTTTCTGTCAAAATCTTTTTCCAAATGTTTACACATTTTATCAAAATCAGGTTTTACTTCCGGAAGAAGTACCCAGTCGGCGCCGCCTGCAATACCTGTGAAGAGTGCGACCCATCCGGCTTCTCTTCCCATAACTTCCAAGACAATTATTCTTTTGTGCGAGCGAGCCGTATCCCTTAACCTGTTGAGTGCGTCGACTGCAATATTTACCGAGGTATCGAACCCGAACGTGTAATCCGTTCCGGAGAGGTCGTTATCCATCGTTTTGGGTACACCCACAACTTTTACTCCGAGGTCAAACAACCTCGAGGCGACTCCTAACGTGTCGTCTCCTCCTATTGCGATGAGAGCATCGATTCCCATTTCTTTCAAATTTTCAATTGCCCTTTCCGGGCCGCCTTCTATGGAAAACGGGTTTGTCCTGGATGTGAAAAGAATTGTCCCGCCGTAATTTATAATTTCATCGACTTCGTTCAAAGTCAGGGGACGGGTGATCTTTTCCAGTACTCCTTTCCAACCCTGTTCGATTCCTACGACTTCGTCTCCGAAATCCAATGCGTGAAAAACAACTCCTCTGATTGCCGGATTAAGCCCCGGGCAATCTCCGCCTCCCGTTAAAACTCCTATTTTCATGTTTTACCTCCTATAAGATTTATTAGTTTTTCTATTGCAAAATCAACCGATTTCTCTCTTATTTCTATTCTACTTCCGCCGAACTTTTCCTTAAATACAAGAGTATTATTATAAGAAATTCCGATATAGACAAGCCCTGCCGGTTTTCCCTCCTGCAATGAAGGGCCGGCGACTCCCGTAAAACTCACTCCTATGTCCGCATTCAAAATATTTTTGACATTTGTTGCCATTTCTTTTGCCGTTTCGGCACTTACCGCTCCGTATTTTGCAAGCGTTCTCTTATTAACTTTGAGTAATTTTTCTTTTGCCTTATAACTATAGGCAATTATTCCTCCCAAGAAATACTCGGAGCTTCCGGGAATGTCCGTAATCTTTTTTCCGAATAATCCGCCCGTAAAAGATTCGGCGGTTGCTATCGTAAGTTTTTTAGCTTTAAGTATATCTCCCAACAATAATTCGTTTTCCATACCTGTGAAAATTTTACACGTTTTTTTATTTAATGCAAACGCAAACGGGTTTTCTTTTTTCCGACTGATTGTATATAATTGTTAAAACTCTTGGTAAAGGAGAATGAAAAATGAGATTTACTGAAACATTTGTTCCTACTTTAAGAGAAGCGCCGCAGGATGCGGAGTTAATAAGCCATAAACTTATGCTTCGAGCCGGTCTTATGCGTAAAATGGCATCCGGCATATATTCGTTTTTGCCTTTGGGGCTCCGTTCTTTGGAAAAAGTTAAGAAAATTATACGCGAAGAGATGGATAAAGCGGGAGGCCTCGAACTCCTCTTCCCTACGATTCTGCCCAAGGAAATTTGGGTTGAAACGGGCAGGTGGGACATTTACGGAAATGAAATGTTTAAACTGAAAGACAGGAAAGGCAGGGAATTTTGTTTAGGTCCCACGCATGAAGAGGCAGTTGTTGACCTTGCAAGGGGCGAACTTCGCTCATACAAAGAATTGCCTAAAACGTTTTACCAAATTCAAACCAAATACAGAGACGAGATTCGTCCGAGGTTCGGTTTGATGAGAGCGCGCGAGTTTTTAATGAAAGATGCTTATTCCTTTGATGCGGACGAGGAAGGGCTCGAAAAAACTTATAATAAAATTTTTAATGCTTATAAAAGAATCTTCAAACGTTGCGGGCTTACTACGATCCCGATAGAAGCGGATTCAGGCGCAATAGGAGGAAAGGTTTCCCACGAATTTGTCGTGATTTCGGAAAAAGCCGGGGAAAGTGATTTTGTGTACTGCCCCAAGTGCGGGTATGCAGCGAATATCGAAGCCGCTAAATCTGCCGATGCAGAAGAAGAGAACGGGGAAATGCAGCCGGTGGAAAAAGTTTCCACTCCGAATGCAAAAACAATTGAAGAGGTTTCGAACTTCTTAAATATACCGAAGAAGAAACTTGTAAAATCCCTTCTTTATAAGATAGACGGCGAATTTGTTCTCGCGCTTGTGAGAGGCGATGACGAACTTAATGAGGTAAAATTGAAAAACTTGTTTGGTGGAAAGTTCATATCACCCGCAAGCGAGGAAGAGGTTAAAAATTTAACGGGAGCGCAGGTAGGTTCCATAGGCCCTGTCGGCGTAAACGTGAAAATTGCGGCGGACAAACGTGTATCCAAGATGAAAAATTTTGTGACCGGCGCAAACGAGGACGGATATCATCTTATAAATGTAAACATAGGCAGAGATTTTACTCCGCAGGTTGTTGTGGACATTAGAAATGTTAAAGCCGGAGATCTGTGCCCCAAATGCGGAACGCCTCTCGAACTCCATAAAGGCATAGAAGTGGGGCAGACGTTCAAATTGGGGACTGTTTATTCAAAGAAGATGAATGCGAAATTTCTCGATAAAGATGGCAAGGAAAAATATTTTATTATGGGTTGTTATGGAATAGGGGTAGGCAGAACTCTTGCGGCAGTAATAGAAGAACATAACGACAAGTACGGAATTAAGTGGCCCGTAAGTGTTGCTCCGTATGAAGTGGAAATAATCCCCCTTAATATGTCGGATGAAGATATTTCCGGGACTGCCGAGTTTTTGTATAAGGATTTCGAAAAGGAAGGTATGGAAGTTCTTATGGATGACAGAAACGATGTCGGAGCAGGTGTGAAATTTAATGATGCCGATCTTTTGGGGATTCCTCTGCAGGTTATCATCGGGCGTACGTTCAAGAAGGATAGAAAAATAGAGGTAAAAGACAGGGAAAGTGGAGAAAAAACCCTTGTGAAACTTAATGAAGTTAAGGAGTTCGTAAAGAAAAAGATAACGGAGAAATATAATGCTCTTAATGAGTAATATCCTTTTCTCGGTTTTCAATTTTATTTTGGGCGCCGTAATAGGGAGTTTCCTGAATGTCCTTATATACCGCATTCCAAAAAACGGATCCATTTTAAAGCCTCCTTCGCATTGCCCCGTGTGCGGGCATAGATTGAAGTGGTACGATATGGTTCCTATTTTTAGTTATATTTTTTTGAAAGGAAAGTGTAGGTATTGCGGAGCGAAAATTTCCGCACGGTATCCCCTGATTGAGGCGCTTACCGGCTTTGCATTTGTGGGTGTGGGATTGAGGTACGGATGGTCTCTTCAGTTCTTCGAATATATAACTTTCTCCGCGCTTCTCATTACGGTTGCGTTTACGGATATTTTTGACGGTGTTGTTCCTGACATTGTTGTTATACCCGGCGCAACTATGGGTTTGGTTTTTTCTCTTTTAAGGGGTAAGGCAATATTTTTGAGTTCTATTTATGGTATGTTATTCCTATTCGGTTTTTTTGTGCTCGTTATACTTATTACGCGGGGAGGTATGGGAGAAGGAGATGCTACGTTCGGTGCAATGATAGGCGCTTTCTTGGGTTTTAAATTTTCCGTTGCAATGCTTGTTATTGCTTTTATCATAGGGGCAATTGTCGGGATATTGCTTATCACTGTTTTTAAAAAGAAAGGAGAAGATGCTATACCGTTCGGTCCTTATCTTGCTCTTTCCGCATACATAATGGTGCTGTTCGGCTACAAAATTTTGCTTTTTTATTTCAAACTGTTTGCATTTTAATATTGTGTATGGTATACTTTAACTATAATAGCGGAGGAGGTTGAAAGTGAGTGCACTTTTTAGGGGAAGTAGAAAGACTCCTGTTATTGGTATAGACCTCGGTTCGGGATATATTAAGATGGCTCAGTTTAAAAATACCCCGAAAGGCCTTTCGCTTGTAAATTTCGGGCTTTTACCGGTTCCGGAAGGGGCCATACAGGAAGGTCGAATTGTACGTCCGAAAGAGGTAAGTGATTCCATAAAGGAACTTATAAAATTTCATTCTTTTATAGGGAATAGAGCAGTTGCCGCAGTTTCGGGTCAGCTTGTAATCGTTAAAGAATTAATAATGGAGGATATTCCGGAAAACGAATTGGACGAAGCGATAAAATGGGAAATGGAGAAATTCCTTCCTTTTTCGATTGACAAAGCGGTTTTTGACTACCAGGTTCTTAATAAAATTTTTATTGAAGAAGACGGCAGTGAAAAACTCGATGTGCTTTCCGTTGCAGCCCCTCTCGAAGCGGTTCAATCCATTGTGGAGGTTTTAAAGGATGCTGAACTTGAACCTGTTGCTTTGGAAGTGGAAGCATTTTCCGAGCTCCGACTTTTGCGGTTTATACCTACTTTTAACATAGAAGAAAACGATGTATTGCTTACTGTTGCGAACATCGGTTATAATTATACTTCTTTAAATATGATCGATAAAGGTTTTGTCAGGTTTTCAAGAACTCTTCCAATGGGCGGCAAAAAGATAACGGAAGCGATTTCTCAATTTTCCGGAAAGCCGTTTGAAGAAGCCGAGGAGTATAAAAAAACAAAGCTTGACCTTCGGAATAATGACGACCCGATGGTTTCTGCAATATCGCAATTGATAAATAGTTTATCCGTTGAGCTAAAACGTTCCGTTAATTATTACTTTAACAAATTCAATGACGGAAAGGAAATGAAAACTGTCATTCTTATTGAAGGCGGCACTGCTAACATAAAAGGGTTGAAGGAATATTTAGAGGAAAATGTCGGATACCCGGTAGGTGTTAACAGATTGTTTAACGAAATTGCTTATTTTGACCCGAATCTATTTACTCAGGAATATCTTTACGAAATGGCACCCATATTTTCAGTTGCTACCGGGCTTGCTTTAAGGGAGCATCCCGTAAATGCAATTAAGAAATACAAAAAAGAAAAGGATACCACCAAGAAAACCGCTTCTAACAAGAAGAAAAGTTTATTTAGATATAAAAAGGGGTAGCATATGGAAACAATCGATATTAACCTGTTACCGGGGAGAAAGAAAAGAAAAAGGATAAGCAAGGAAGATAGACAAATTATTTCGATTGCAATCTTAGTGACGCTCTTGCTATTTGCTATGTATGGAGGAATTTTATATGTAAAACATCAAAAAGAAGTAAAGTTGGAAGAACTTAATACGCGGATCAATGCATTGAAAAGCGTTCAAAATGTTTTGGATATCAGAAGTAGTTTGGGTAGTAAATTACTTTATTATGAAAATAGCATAAAAAATTATACATTGAAACAATCGGATTGGAACGCACTCATAGATGACGTTGCCGAAGTTTTGCCGAAAGATACACGCATCAGCCAGATCGATGCGGATAAAAAAACAATGTTAGTAACAGTAACCGGGGAAACTAAAAATCTGCAAACTCTTGCGTGGACAGTGTATGCGTTTAAAAATAGCGATAAGTTTTCGAACGTAACCGTTAAAAATTATACGGTTCCATACGGTAAAGCCGTCTCTCAGGGAAATAAAAATCAGAATACGACCTTCACAATAACGTTTAAGTGGAAGGGGATGAAACGATGAACGATCTCAGTATGTCAAACCCCAAAACGAAGTTGACGTTATGGGTAGTTTTAATTTTGATACTTGCGGTTGTTTTTTATTGGTTTTTAATCAAACCGCAATTTGCACAAATCAATACCTTAAAAAGCCAGATAATGACGAAAGAGCAAAAACTTGCCACGCTGCTATTAGCTCAAAAAAGAGAGAAGGAACTTCTCGCCGAAAATAAAATGATGCAGGAAAGGATTGTGGAACTGCAAAAGATACTTCCTGTTTTCCCCGATGAATTTCTTTTCGGGGAAGAATTTCAGGTGATGGCTAAACTATGCGGAGTAAACATTGATTCCCTTACTTTTGTAAATAGAAAACCGAAAGGTGCTCCCCAAAATTCCGTTTCCTTCCAGGTGTCGGTTTCCGCAAACAAGCTAGACAATATCAGATATTTCTTAATTCACATAGGTAGCTTTCCACAAATAATTAATGTGAATTCGTTATCTTTGCAAAAGGGTAGTTCGAAAAGCGGTTTTCGCGGTAGTTTTCAACAAGCTAAAGGATCTTCGTATTCCGCAAATATTAGCGGAATTATTTATCTTTCCCAAAGGAAGTGAAGGCGATGAATAACATAAAAGAAAAGAACTCGAAGAAAAAGAAAAAACTCAAAAGAAAAAGAATTAAGATATCCAGATCCACGATTTACGCAATTTTAATTATTATAGCAATCTTCTTGATATGGCAGTTTTTAGCTGTTCCTATGATGATCGGAAATATCAGCAATCCCCCGGTGGGCCAGATACCGCCTATAAAGAGAGGGGATGTTAAGTTTGTTGATAGTCAAATTTACAAAAGAGTTTTGAAAAACATTCCGCCTCTTGTCCCCCCTAAAACGGAACTCGGGAAAAAGAATCCTTTTGAATAAATAAATCGGGAAAGGAGAATTTTCATATGAACAAACGTGCGGAGTCTCTTTTTGAAGAGATTCGGAATAATAATGTGGATGCGTTTTTTGTTACGGCAACTCCCAACATTCGTTATCTTACGGGTTTTACCGGAGAAGATGCTTTTCTTCTTGCAGTAAACGGGAAGATTTTTCTTATTGTGGACTCACGGTTTACCGCCCAGGCGCAAAACGAAGTTTTCGAGGGCGTGGATGTAGTTGAGTACAAACCTCCCATTCTAAATTTTTTAAAAGACCTCTTATTAAAATATAAAGTTCATTGGTTGGGTATAGAAAAGAACAGGTTAAGCGCAGAACTTTTCATAGAAC
>JAGHAO010000049.1 GCA_021161495.1 Caldisericaceae bacterium
CTTTATCTATCATCTCTAAGAGGTCCTTGAAGTATTCGGGTTTGAATTTTATTTCGTTAATCGAAATGCCTTTGTCGTTCATATAACCCGATATATTAACCATAAGGTAATTTGCAACTTCTTTCGGCTTGCCGGAAAATTTTACGGCTTTTTCGAAATACTCGGCAAATTCTACGGAAGCGCATATTTCATGAGCATATTCTCTGTTAATTCCGTATTCTTTTACAAACCTTTCTTCTTTTTCCGCAGGGAGTTCGGGGATCTGTTTTTTGATTTCTTCTATGTATTCATCTGTGAGGATAAGGGGAGGTAAATCCGGTTCCGGGAAATACCTGTAATCGTTTAATTCTTCCTTTGCTCTCATAGGTTTTGTTTCTCCCGTTTTTTCGTCCAAATGCCTTGTTTCCTGAACAATGGTTCCCCCGTTTTCCAAAGTTTTTATCTGCCTTTTAACCTCGTATTCCAATGCCCTCCTCACGCTTCTGAAAGAATTAAGGTTTTTAATTTCGACTTTTGTTCCGAGAGAATCTCCTTTGGAAACTGAGATATTCACGTCGCATCTCAATGCACCTTTCTCCATATCTCCCGAAGAAACTCCCAAATACCGAACCGTTTTTCTCAGCAAAACCAAGAATTCATATGCTTCTTCCGGGGTCTCTATGTCCGGGTACGTGACGATTTCCATCAGTGGTACACCGGCGCGGTTAAAATCTATGTATGAAAACTCGGATTCTGTTATGTCTCCCGTATGTATGGATTTTCCGGAATCCTCTTCAATGTGTCCGCGAATTATTCGTATTTTCTTTTCGCCTCTTTTCGTTCTTACCCTAAGATAGCCTTCCGAGGCGATCGGTATGGAATACTGCGTGATTTGATATCCTTTAGGCAAATCCGGGTAAAAATAATTTTTCCTGTAAAATGTGGATGTTTTATTTATCTTCATATTTAAAGCAAGGCCTAATTTCGTTGCGTATTCAACGACTTTTTTGTTCAGAACCGGTAATACGCCGGGCATCCCTAAGCAAACAGGGCAAACGTTTGTGTTCGGCTCTGCGCCGAATTCCGTCGAGCAGCCGCAAAAGATTTTTGTTTTCGTTGCAAGTTGGACGTGTATCTCCAATCCTATGGTAGGTTTGTATTCCATATTATCCTCCTATCTCCTTTTCCATTGCGTATGCGATCTGCAAAAGTTCGCTTTCTTCGAACCATTTTCCGATTAATTGCATCCCGATCGGTAGGCCTTTTTTGTCTGTTCCCGAAGGAACGGAAATTGCGGGAAGGCCCGCAAGGTTTACGGGTATTGTGAATATATCGTTCATATACATTTCCAAGGGATTCGTAATTTCACCAATCTTAAAGGCTGTTTTTGCCGTTGTCGGAGTTAAGAGAGTGTCGACTTTTTCGAATGCTTTTTCGAAATCTTTTTCTATGAGCCTTCTCACTCTCGATGCTTTTAGATAATAGGCGTCGTAATATCCTGCTGACAGTGCAAAGGTTCCTATGAGGATGCGCCGTTTTACTTCCGTGCCGAATCCTTCCGTCCTTGTCTTTTCGTATGTTTCTCTGAGATTTTTGTCTTCAACAAGCAGTCCATAACGCACTCCGTCAAATCGGGAGAGGTTTGCCGAGGCTTCGGAAGGTGCGATGATGTAATATGCGGGAAGTGAGTATTTTAAGTGCGGGATGGAAACTTCCGTAATTTCCGCCCCCAATTTTTGCAGCGCGCTTGCCGTTTTCTCGAAAGAATTTTTTACTTCTTCCTGCAAATCAAAATCCATAACTTCTTTTATTAAGCCGATTTTTTTACCTTTTATCTCTTTTTCCAAAAGTGATGTAAAGTCCGTGTCCGTTCTTTGGACGCTTGTTTCGTCATTCGGGTCAAAACCGGCAATCACTTCAAGCATTACGGCCGCATCTTTCACATTCCTCGCGAACGGCCCGATTTGGTCAAGAGAGGAAGCGAATGCAATCAATCCATATCTTGAGACTCTCCCGTACGTAGGCTTCATACCGATAACTCCGCAGAATGCCGCAGGCTCTCTAATGGAACCTCCCGTATCCGAACCCAACGATGCCGTTACTTCTCCTGCGCGGACGGCGGCAGCCGAACCTCCGGATGAACCCCCGGGAACGTGTTCCGGATTTACCGGATTGTGTGTTTTGAAGAATGCGGAATTTTCCGTTGAGGAGCCCATTGCGAATTCGTCCATATTTGTTTTCCCTATAATTAACGCACCTTCTTGTATAAGTTTTCTAACCGCTGTTGCCGTATAAGGGGATATATATCCTTTGAGAATTTTAGAGCCCGCTGTTGTTTCCGTGCCTTCCAAATTCATATTGTCCTTTATTGCAACAGGTACTCCGAAAAGTTTTCCTTTCTTTTCGCTTCCGTCCAATTTTTCCGCGTCTTTCAGAACTTTTTCTTCGTCTATGTTTATAAACGAACGGATTGTATTTTCCTTCTCTTTTATGTATTCAAGCGTTTGTTTTGCGATTTCTTTTACCGAAACTTCTCCTTTTTTTGTGAGTTTTGTTATTTCTTCGATAGAAAGGTTTTTAATCTCCATTGTTCTAATCTCCCATAATCTTTTTTACTTTGTAGAATTTCCCGTCAAAGAGTTTTCTGTTTTTTTCGAGTGCTTTTTTATCGAGAGTTTTTCCCGGTACGTCTTTTCTCAAAAAAAGTTTTGCACCTTTTGTGTAGACATACGGCTCAACTCCTTCGGTATTTACCTCTTTCAACATTTCAAAGTAATTAATTATTTCTTCAAGGTCTTTTTCTATTTTTTCTTTTTCTTCCTTGCTAAGATTTAACGCCGCAAGTTTTTCGTATTTTTTTAGATCTATCATTTTTCAAACCTCCTGATTATGTCTAAAAATTCTTCTTCCGTTATTGTTTTTATACCCAATTTTAGTGCTTTTTCGTATTTTGAGCCCGGATCTTCTCCCACAACGACAAGCGTTGTTTTTTTGGATACACTGTCCGGGGTTTCCGCGCCCAATTTTCTGACAAGTTCCTTTGCTTCGCTTCTTGTCATTGATTTCAATGCACCGGTAAATACTATTTTATATCCTTTCAGAGGAAGATTTTCCTCATTTTCTTCCGCCTTGCTTTCCATATTAACTCCGGCTTTTTTGAGTTTTTCGATAACTTTTCTGTTATGCTCGGACGCAAAGAAATCTTTTATACTTTTAGCCGTAACAGGCCCGATTCCTTCGATCGAAGCGATTTCTTCTTCCGATGCATTCATTAGGGCATCGAGGCTTTTGAACTTTTTTGCGAGAAGTTCGGCCGTATGTTTGCCAACTTGGAAAATGCCAAGTGCGTAGATCAGGTTTTCAAGCGGCCTGTTTTTGCTGTTTTGAATATTTCCGATTATTTTCTCGGCAAGCACGGGACCCATCCTTTCCAACTTCAATAAGTCTTCTTTTGTCAAATAATAAAGATCCGCGTAATCTTTAATCAGGCCTTTGTCTACGAGTTGGTCTATGATTTTTTCTCCCAAAGAGTCGATATCCATTGCTTCTCGCGATACAAAGTGAACAATCCGTTCTTTTACCTGTGCCGGGCAGGAGGCGTTTATGCATCTTGTTGCCGCTTCACCGGAGAGCCTCACCACAGGCCCTCCGCAAACAGGACATCTGTCTGGCATCTTAAACGGTTTTTCATTGCCCGTTCGTTTTTCTTTTAACACTCGGACAACTTCAGGTATCACGGAACCCGCTTTTCTTACTATAATGTGGTCTCCTATACGTATGTCGAGCCTTTTAATCTGGTCTTCGTTGTGGAGTGTTGCTCGCGAAACAATGCTTCCTTCGAGTTCAACGGGGTCGAATATTGCAACGGGGGTAAGTTTCCCTGTTCTTCCGACTTGAACAATAATATCCCTTACAATTGTTTCCGCTTCCTCGGGAGGAAATTTGAAAGCAATTGCCCATCTCGGTTCGTGTAAAGTCGCACCTAATTTTTCCTGAAGTTTCAGATCGTTTACTTTTATGACCACTCCGTCCGCAGCAAACGGGTAATCGTTTCTATGGGCGGTGTAATACTTGCATCTCCTTATTGCTTCTTGTATGTCCGGGCATACTGCAGCCTCCGGGCTTATAGCGAATCCTATTTTTTTTAGGTAATTCAGTATTTCAAAATGCTTCTCGAATGTTTTGCCTATGACTTCTCCGATTCCGTATGCGATCATATGAAGTTTTCTTTGTGCCGTGATTTTTGAGTCGAGCTGCCTTAAAGAGCCTGCTGCGGCATTTCTCGGGTTTGCAAAAAGCGGCTCGCCTTTTTTCTCTCTTTCTTTGTTTAATTCTTCAAAATCTTTTTTGAACATTATCACTTCACCGCGTACTTCTATTACTTCGGGGATATCGTCCCCGTATAACCTTAAAGGTACGTTTCTTATCGTTTTAACATTTGCCGTAACGTCTTCTCCCCGAATTCCGTCGCCCCGTGTTGCGCCTAACACCAAAATGCCTTTTTCGTACCTTACGGAGACTGCAAGCCCGTCCATTTTGAGCTCGGTGACGTATTCCACGGAGTTGACGCCCGCCTCCTTCTTTACTCTTTTGTCAAAGGCGATAAGATCTTCTTCGTCAAAGGCGTTTCCCAGAGAAAGCATCGGGATTTTGTGATATACGGTTTTGAATTCTTTTGCAGGTTCCGCCCCCACGCGTTGTGAAGGAGAATCGGGTGTTACAAGATCTGGGAATTTTCTTTCCAAAGCAAGAAGTTCCTGAAACATTCTGTCGTATTCGTAATCGGATATTTCCGGCTTATTTAACACGTAATACAAATAACTGTGCCTGTGAAGTTCCTTCCGTAACTCAGCGAGCCTCTTCTTCGCTTCCTCGTGAGTTACGTTGGAAACGTCTATTTTCATAGCATCACCCCCCTGCTATTTTTTGTATAATAATTCTACATTATTTTTCCGGATTAGAAAAGCAACATCGGAGTCGTCATCAAGTTCCACGAACGGGATTACGTCCGCACTAAACAGATATTTTGCATATTTTTTCCCGTTTTTAAGAATAGATATGCTCAGTATCGGCTTATTTTTCTTTGATTCGGGAGGTTTGTAGAATAATAATAAAGTGCTGTCATTATTTTCGGAATAGCTCGAAGCACAAAAACCGAATTTCGTATAAGTTTTAACAAGTTCTCCGTTGTTGTTAAAAATATAGAATCCTTCGTCTGTTGCAAAAATCACTTTTCCTGGCAGGACCGATACATTATTTATATTGGAATGCAGAGTAACCGTTTTTATCTTTTTAAGGTTCTTATCGAAGAAATAAACCGGTATTGAGGGATTTTTGTCCGCTGAAATCGTGTACCCGCATACGATATTTCCGTTTGAAAGTTCCTCTGCGTATATGGAATGAAGATTTCCCTGCCGATTTGAAATTACCGTGTCGCTTACTATACCTTTTTGATCCAGTACGTATATTTCCCCTCTCGAACCGGAGAATAATACGTTTCCGTTGCTTAGGATATCTATGTGGGATGATTCTCCGAGATCTGGAATAATTCTTTTTGAAATCGTTTTTCCTTTTTTGTCCGTTTCTACCGCAATATAAGAAAGATCATTTAACGATTGATAAACAAGTTCCATATTTCCGTTGGAAATAAACTTACCTTTGACTCCTATATAATTCTTATAGCCTTTTGAAAAAACTGTCTTTCCGTTGCCGTCGAGCAAATAAAAATAGACGCTGCAAACGAGGATCTGTCCTTTGTCGTTTTTGCTAAGACCGAAAATATTCGTTTTTATATCGGAAGTCCATTTTGTTTTGCCTTGAAGATCCACCGAATAAATTTTGCCACCGGCGGTTCCGATTACTACACTGCTTCCTTCGGTAACAAACGCATTTACCGGATACTCCGTTTTGAAAAGCGTTTTGCTTTGCAATACCGCAACACTTTCATTTTTTGTATAAAAATAACCGAACCCGCCTATCGCGACGGCTAACAGTATTATTAAAATAAAAAGGAATTTCTTCATCGTGCTTTTATTGTAACGGGAATGCTCAATTTGTCAATAATGTTAGCAATGTTTGTTTTCGATTTATAATTTGTTTATACTAATCGGGGGTGCGAATTTGAAAAAAATTGCTGTGGTGGATGACGAAAAGGATATTGTTGAGATTGTTTCTTTTTACCTCGAAAGAGAAGGCTTTGAAATAAAAAAGTTCTATGATGGAGAAAGCTTTCTCAAATCCCTTTACTCCGAAAGTTTCGATGCGGTTGTTCTGGATTTGATGCTTCCGGGGATTGACGGAAGTTCGCTAATAAAAATAATTAGAGAAAATAAAGAATTTGCCGCTCTACCGATTATTGTGCTTACTGCCAAAAGTTCGGAAGAGGATATTTTGCAAATTCTCGAATCAGGTGCGGATAATTACATAACGAAACCTTTTAAGGGAAGAGTGCTGGCGGCTCGTGTAAAGGCGCTTTTAAGGAGAACCTCTCGTTCCGAGTTTATCGTATTTAAAGGCATTAGAATGGATAACGAACGTTTTGAGGTGTATTGTAACGGGAAAAAGGTGCCTCTTACGAGAAAAGAATTTGAGATTCTCGGTTTGTTACTTAGCCGTCCGGGGAAGGTTTTTACAAGGGCTGAGTTTTTGGATTGCATATGGAACGGTGCCCCTGAAGAACCGTTTGACCGTTCAATCGATGTTCATATACGGCATATCAGGGAAAAGTTGGGAGAATGCGGGAAATACATAGTCACTGTCCGCGGAGTGGGATATAAGATCTCGGAATAATAATGAAAATTTGCATACTTTCGGCGATTGCTCTTTCTTTGGTTTTCTCGTTTTTTGCTCTTACGGGGCACTTTGTATGGTATGTTATTACTTTAGTGTTGTTTTTTGCGCTTCTGCTTACCTGCTTCTTTAAAATGAAAAGGGAAATCAGAGGTATCGCTTCTTCCGTGAAAAACTTTGTTAAAAACAAAAAGTTCGAAAGATTTGTCCTTGACGAAAGGGATGTATTCTCAGAATTAAAAGAGCAAATTAATAACCTGTTCGAAATAACCGAGCCCCTTATGAGAACAAAAGAGGATGCTTTGAAACGCATTAAAAAAATAGCGGATGTAATGGAATTTCCGGTTTTTCTTCTTTCAGGATCCGGAAAGATCTTACTGAGCAATAATGCTTCCGAAATTTTTATAAGAAAAGGGTGTGATAATTGTTTTTATTACGAAGTTCTTAAAACTGTTTCTCTTGTGGATATTGTAGGCAAATGTTTGAACGAGGATTTGAAAAACAGGGAATTTAAAGTTTTCGGAAGGATATACAGGGTTAACAGTTTCGGAAATCTTGGTTTGACAAGTGAAAAGTCCGTTCTTTGTATGTTCGAAGACATTACGTCCGAAAAAACAAAGGATGAATTGGAAAGGGGTTTTATCTCCGCTGTTTCGCACGAATTGAAAACTCCGCTTTCCGTAATTAAGAGCGCCGCCGACATTTTGGCCGACGAATCCGTTAATGGAGAAGAAAAGGAAAAGTTTATAAGGCTTATCAAAGAAAATGCGTTGAGAATGGATACGCTCGTCAGAAAACTTCTTATACTTGCGGAAATACGTTCGGATAAGAAATTTAAGAAAGAACGGATAAACCTTAGGGAAGTGGCCGAACTTGTGTTGAAAGAGGAAATCCCGTTTACAAAAGGAAAGAAACTGTGTATTGAAAATTCTTTTGAAGATGTAGAAATAATAGGAAACAGATTCCTTATAACGGAAATGATGAGAAACGTCCTCGATAATGCGGTAAAGTATACCGATGAAGGTAAGATAACATTTCTTGTAACTTTCGAAAACTCGTTTGCAAAAATCGTTATCAAAGATACGGGCCCGGGAATGAGCGAAGATATTTCATCTCACATATTCGAGCCGTTTTACAGAGAAGATGTTTCAAGGACACGCTCCACCGGAGGAACAGGGCTCGGGCTTACCATCGCAAGGCGCGTTGCAAATCTTCACGGGGGAAATATTACAGTTAAAAGTGCTCCGGGTAAAGGAACGAAGTTTGTTATACAAATTCCCGTCCTCCGAAATTAGCGTCTTAACAAAAAATTAACATTTGCTTAAAAATCGCTTAACACTCTTGCGTTATTATGCCAATGTAAACCTAAATACAAGGGGGTATGGATGAAAAAGGTAAAATATGTTTTAGTGGTTTTATCAGTGGCGTTGATATTTATGATGGCAGGTTGCGGGGGAAATAGGGGTGAAAATTCTGAAAAATCAATTGTCTTGAATGGCTCCACGACTGTGTTCCCTATTGCACAGAGAGCTGCGGAGGAGTTTATGAATTTACATTCCGATGTTAATGTGTCTGTAAGGGGCACAGGTTCCGGAAATGGAATAGCGGCTTTGATTAACGGAACTTGCGATATTGCCGATGCTTCGAGGCCGATGAAAGACGAAGAGATAAAAAAGGCAAAAGAGAACGGTGTAAACCCTGTTTCAACTGTGATCGCAAAAGATGCGATAGCAATCATTGTGAACAAAGATAACCCGATAAAAAGCATAACGAAAGAACAGCTTAAAGAAATATATACGGGACAAATTACAAACTGGAAAGAATTAGGAGGAGCCGATATGAAAATTGTCCCCGTAACGAGAGATTCCTCTTCCGGGACCTTTGAAATATTCGAGGAAAAAATCTTAGGAAAGGGTACGGAAATGATTTCTTCCGCTGTTGTTCAGGGTTCCAATCAGGCGGTAAAAACCACGGTTTCAAAAACACCGGGCGCAGTAGGATATATAGGTTTGGGGTACGTGGATAGCACGGTAAAAACGGTTGCTTTTGATGGAGTTCTTCCGTCTAAAGAAAGTGTATTGAACGGAACATACGAAATTTCCCGACCTCTGTTTATGTATACGGACGGTGTTCCGAAAGGCGTAGTTAAGGAATTTATTGATTTTGTGATGAGCCCGGAAGGCCAAAAGATAGTCGAGGAAGTCGGATATATTGCCGTTAAGCCGGTAAAGTGAATATGAGGAATAGGTCTTTTATTGAATATGCGCTTCCGGTTTTCGGGTATGTTGCTGTAATTGTTCTCGCCGCGATAGTGTTTACCGTTTTCGGTGAAGGGATACCTCTTTTTCACAAATATTCGGTTGTAAAGTTTCTCACCGGAAAAGTTTGGAGGCCTACGGCCTCCTTACCGAAATTTGGCTCGGTTCCTTTGCTTGTCTCCACACTTATTGTCTCTGGTATCGCGATGCTATTTGCCGTTCCCTTGGGAGTGGCAACTGCGCTTTACATTGCAAAACTTGCAAGCGAAACAACAAAAGACATTTTAAAACCTTTAATAGAACTTCTTGCCAGTATTCCCTCCGTTGTTTACGGATTTTTCGGTATTGTTTTCGTTGCACCTTTGGTGCAGAAAATTTTCCGTTTGCCTGTGGGGCAGACCGGATTTACCGCAGGAATTATCCTGGCGTTTATGTCTCTCCCCACTATAGCGAGCATATCCGAAGATGCAATTACATCTGTTCCTTCAGGTTTGGAACTTGCTTCATTCGGATTGGGTGCGTCCAAATTCGAAACTCTTATTCACATTGTGATTCCTGCGGCAATGCCTGGGATAATCACTGCGATTTCCTTGGGGTTTGGCAGGGCGGTAGGTGAAACAATGACTGTTTTAATGGTTGCTGGAGGTGCATTGGGTATGCCGCATTCGATTTTTAGCCCGATGCGGCCTATTACTGCAACAATAGCGGCTGAAATGGGAGAAACTCCCGTGGGAAGTTTACATTACCATGCGCTTTTTGCGTTGGCTGCCGAACTTTTTGTTATTGTTGTCCTATTTAATATTGTTGCGGAGTATTATCATAAAAAATTCTCCGCAAGGGGAAATTAGCATATGGATAAAATTCGAAAAGAAAAAATCGCTTTTGCCGTTATAAAGATTCTTGCTTATATTTCGGTTGTTTTTCTTGCAATGCTTGTAGGTTATATATTTTTCAAAGGCTTTAGGGTGATAAATTTCCGTTTTCTTACGGATGTTCCGAGGAAGGGTGTAACCGAGGGAGGAATTTTCCCAGCCATATTGGGTACTTTTTATCTTGTTTTGGTATCTTTTTTAGTTGCCGTCCCTACGGGTGTTTTATCCGGAATTTATCTTTCCGAATATGCGCCGAAAGAAGGTGCGGTCATCCGTTTCGTCAGGGTATCCGTGAATGTCCTTTCCGGTATTCCGTCCGTAATATTCGGTTTGTTCGGACTTGCAATTTTTGTTAACAAATTTCATTTTGGTGTCTCGATACTTTCCGGAGGACTTACCCTCGGGATTCTTATTTTGCCGGTGATAATACAAGCCACAATGGAAGCGTTGAGATCCGTTCCGAACTCTTTCAGGGAAGCGTCTTTCGGCTTGGGGGCTACGAAATGGCAAACTGTTAAAAATATCGTTTTACCCGTGGGGATGCCCGGTATTTTAACGGGTGTTATTTTGAGTGTGGGAAGGAGCGCGGGAGAGACAGCACCCATCCTATTTACCGCGGCAACTTTTTACACGGGTAGGCTTCCGCACAGTATTTTCAATGAAGTGATGGCACTTCCGTATATGATTTACGGGTTGCTTACCGAAGGAACATTTCCCGCAAAACAAATTCCCATCGCTTACGGTGCAAGCACAGTGCTTTTACTATTTGTTTTTGCGATGAGTTTGCTTGCGATTATCATAAGAATGAGAAGTAGGAGGATGAAAAAATGGTAAAAGTTAAAACCGAAAATTTAATGGTGAGTTTTGGCAATAAACGAATATTGAAAGGAATATCAATGGAAATTCCGGAAAATTCCGTTGTTGCAATAATAGGCCCTTCAGGATGCGGGAAGTCGACTTTTCTTCGAACACTCAATAGAATGAATGATTTCGTTAAAGGCGTAAAGATAGAAGGAAAAGTATATATCGACGGAAAAGATATTTATGCAAAGGATGTCAACGTGTTTGATTTGAGAAAAAAAGTAGGAATGGTTTTTCAGAAACCGAATCCGTTTCCCAAGTCGATTTACGAAAATATCGCATACGGGTTGAGGATACATGGGATAAAGGACAAAAGAATGATACAGGAAAGGGTAGAGAGAGCGTTGAGAGACGCAAATTTATGGGAAGAAGTGAAGGACAAACTTTTTGAGAGTGCATTTTCCCTTTCCGGCGGACAGCAGCAGAGGCTTTGCACGGCGCGTGCCCTTGCGATAAACCCGGAGGTAATACTTATGGATGAGCCGGCATCCGCTCTCGATCCCATTGCGACAAACAGATTGGAACATCTTATTGAAAAACTTAAAAAAGAATACACGATTGTAGTTGTTACCCATAATATCCAACAAGCGGCGAGAATTTCCGATTATACCGCGTTTTTATATATGGGAGAACTTGTGGAATATGACAGAACGGAGATAATGTTCACCGCCCCCAAAAACAAACGGACGGAAGAATACATAATGGGAAAATTCAGCTAAAAGGAGATGTGAAATGCTTGAAAGAAGAATAGCCGTATTAAAGGAAAAACTCTTAAAAATGGCAAACCTTGCCGAAGAAATGGTAAATCACAGTATGGAGGCGCTTGTCGAAAAAAAGATTGAACTTGCAAAAAAAGTAAAGTTCGAGGAAGAGCCGGTTGTGAACGAACTTGAAATAGAAATAGACGAATATGCCGTGGAAACGTTGGCGCTCTTCCAGCCGAAAGCAAAAGATCTCAGAACTATCGTTATGATTTTGAAGATGAACAACGATCTGGAACGTGTGGGAGACCTTGCAACAAATATTGCCGAATTTGCAATGGAACTCATACCTCAACCGGACGTGAAGCCTTATATCGACCTTCCGCGTATGTCAAATATTGCGGTGAAAATGCTTGATGACGCAATAACCGCTTTTATTTCACAGGATTCGAATCTGGGGAGAGACGTATGCGGCAGGGATGATGTGGTGGATAACCTGAATGAACAAATTATAAGGGAACTTCTTACTTTTATGATTCAAGACCCTCGAACCGTAGGGCGAAGTTTATTGATTATAAGAATTTCCGAAAATCTGGAGCGCATAGCGGACCTTGCGACAAATATAGGAGAGGATGTTGTTTACATAGTCGATAGCACTATCATAAAACACAGATCTAAAAAGTAAATTATCCCGCATAACCTCTTTGTTTTGCAATATTACAAATCTTGTTATAATAGAGCAGATAAGGAGGCAACTATGCGAGATATTATAGAAAGTGCGCTTCTTTCTGCCAAGAGGGCGGGTGCCACTTATGCGGATGTTCGTATTTTAGAAAGAGAAGTTGAGGAAATTTCTACAAAGAACGGCAGTGTCGATGCATTAAAGCGTTCTTTTACAAAAGGTTTGGGTGTTCGTGTAATTGCTAACGGTGCATGGGGTTTTGCATCGTCTTTTCGTCTTACAACGGATGAAGCGGAAAAGGTTGCCGAAGAGGCTGTTTTAATAGCCAAAGCAAGCAGTCTTACAAAAATCGAAGACGTTTCGCTTGCAGAAGTTGAAATTTTTCAGGATACTGTTCATCAAAAAGTCGAGATAGATCCTTTTTCCGTCCCCATATCGGAAAAAATTTCCGTTTTGCTTGAATCCGATAAAATAATGAATATTCCCGGAGTTATCGTGCGTAAAGGCAATATGTACTTTTCTAAAGAGTGGAAAACTTTTGCTTCCACGGAAGGTGCATATATAGAACAAGAGAGGATTGTAAGCGGTGCGGGAATTTCTGCTATTGCAACAAACGGAAAAGAACTTCAGATCAGAAGCTATCCCAGCAGTTTCGGAGGCGATTATCAGAGAAAGGGCTTTGAACTTGTAAAGAGTGCGGATTTTCTCAAAAACGCGGAGCGGGTTGCAAAGGAGGCGGTTGCGCTTCTTTCCGCAAAACCGTGTCCTTCCGGAATTATGGACATAGTTTTGGGCGGCTCCCAACTTGCTTTACAGGTGCATGAATCCGCGGGGCATCCTACCGAACTTGACAGGGTTTTAGGAGAAGAGGCTTCTTTTGCCGGAATGTCATTCCTTATGCCCGACAAATTGGGAAAGTTCAGATACGGTTCGGATATTGTAAATATTACCGCGGATGCCACGATTTCGGAGGCGCTGGGCGGTTTTGCTTATGACGACGAAGGTGTCAAGGCAAAGAGAATATATCTTGTTAAGAACGGTATATTCGTAGGTTATTTGAATTCAAGAGAAACGGCAAAAAAGTTAAAATTGGAGCCTATGGGAGCAATGCGTGCGCAGAGCTGGAATTTTATGCCTATCATTAGAATGACAAGTATAAACCTCGAACCCGGAGACAAGACACTGGATGAACTTATAGCCGGTGTCGACCGCGGAATTTATATGGATACAAATAAGAGTTGGAGTATTGATCAAAATAGGTTGAATTTTCAATTCGGAACCGAGATAGGTTGGGAAATCAAAAACGGAAAAATCCAAGATATGGTGAAAAACCCCACCTATACAGGAATCACGTATGAATTCTGGAGAAGTTGCGATGGCATTGCAAATAAGGATTTCTGGCATGTTTGGGGAGTTCCGAATTGTGGTAAAGGGGAACCTCAGCAGGTGATGCAAGTAAGCCACGGTGTTTCTCCTGCGAGATTTAGAAATGTAAAGGTAGGGGTGCTAAGATGATCGGAAAAGACAAGATAATTGAGATTTTAAAGAAGGCAGTCTCACGTTCCAAAGCGGATCAGACGGAAATCCTTGTTATGGGAGGGAAATCTTACCTCACCGGATTTGCTAATAATTATATCCACAGAAACGTTGGGAATGAAGACTACACTATAAACATAAGACTTGCCTTTGGTAAAAGAATAGGTTCTGCAACTGTGCACGGTTTCTCCGAGGAGATAATTGAAAAAGCATTAAAGGATGCCGAACTTATTGCAGAAAATCAAAAAGAAAATCCCGATTTTGTTTCATTTGCAAAACCGTCGAAAGAAGTGCGACAATTCGACGAAAAGGCTTTATACTCGGAAAATACGGCAAATTGTGATGCGGAGTGCAGAGCAAAAATTGCAAAGGAAGTTGTTGATGCTTCCAAAAAACTTGGTTTGAATTCTTCCGGTACGGTAGAGACCGAAACAGGTGAAATTGCCATTGTAAATTCTCTTGGCGTGGAAAAATATTGTGTAAGGACCGTGGCATCGATAAAAAATATTGCAATGGCAACGGATTCGAGCGGATATTCCAAATCAACGGCTGTTGACATCACAAAAATAAATGTGGAAGAAATTATAAAGGAAAGTACGGATTTGGCATTAAGCGGGAGGGCCCCTATCTCTATTGAACCCGGTAAATATGAAGTTATTCTCACTCCGTATGCGGTTGCCGAATTTATATCACACATATTATACCTTTCTTTAAACGCAAGGGCGGTAAACGAGGGAAGCAGCTTTCTTATAGGAAATTTCGGTAAAAGGATTTTGGGAGACAATATAACGATGTATGATGATGGTCTGTCAGAAGAAACGATACCTTTGCCTTTCGATTTTGAAGGAGTGGATAAAAAACGAGTTGTATTTTTTGAAAACGGAGTGGCTAAAGATGTGGTTTACGATACTTTGACCGCGTATAAAGAAGGAAGAGAGTCCACGGGTCATTCTTTACCTCAGCCAAGTCCTTACAGTCCCTATCCTATGAATTTTGTAATAGAAGGCGGGAATTCTTCTCCGGAGGAAATGATATCGAACGTGAAGCGCGGGCTGTTCGTTCAAAGGTTTTGGTATACAAATCCGATGGACCCGAAAAATGCCGTGATTACCGGTATGACAAGAGACGGATTGTTTTTAATCGAAAACGGTAAAATTACAAAGCCTGTGATGAATATGCGTTTTACCGAGAGTGTGATTTCTGCACTAAACAACGTTATCGAATTAAGTAAAACAAAAAAGATTATTTACGATATGGCATCCGTGACGGTACCTTACCTCAGGGTAAAAGATTTCACTTTTACGGGTAAGACTGAATTTTAGGAGGTGAAAGAGAGTATGAAAAGGTATGGAATTTTGTGTGACGGAGGAGATGCGCCGGGAATTAACGCCGCAATTAGGGCGGTTGCAAGGGCTGCTTTTGAAGAGGATGACGAAGTTTTGGGGTTCCAGGACGGATTTTTCGGTCTTGTTGGTAACGACGTAAAAATTATTACCAAACATACCGTTTCCGGAATTCTTCCGCTTGGCGGCTCTATTTTGGGAATTTCTCGGTTTAACCCGTTGAAAGATCCGAAACACATTCAGGCCATTAAAGAGAATTTTAAGAAAAACGCTTTGACGCTTTTAATTCTCATAGGAGACAGAGACACGATAACCATTGCAAATAAACTTGCCGATGAAGGCATTCCATCGATCGTCATTCCGAAAACGATCGATAACGATATTTACGGAACGGATTACTCCATAGGATTTAATACGGCAGTTACGAAGATTGGTTCCGCTTTGGATGATCTGCATTCCACGGCTTCCGCACACCACAGGGTTATGGTTGTGGAGACCATGGGAAGGGAAACAGGCTGGCTTGCTCTGTTTGGAGGGCTTGCAGGCGGCGCCGATTACATTATTATTCCCGAAGTTCCTTACAAAATTGAGGAAGTTGCCGCTCACATCGAGAGAAGGAAGAAGGAAGGCAAGAACTTCAGCATAGTGGTTGTTGCGGAAGGAGCGCCGCTTCCCGGAGACGGAAACGAGAATATCGAAACAGACGAGTTCGGGCATCCCGTAAACAGAAAACGTAGAGTCGGATATACTATTATGGAGCATCTTGAAAAACTTACTCACATAAAATCCAGAACTACTGTCTTGGGGTATATTCAAAGGGGTGGCACTCCTACGGTGGACGATAGGATTCTTGCTACCCGTTTGGGTGTATCTGCCGTGAAATTTGCTTCGGAAGGAAAATTTAACGGTGTCGTGGGTGTTAAAGAAGAAAAAATTGTTTTTACCCCTTTAAGCGAGTCTGCGGGTAAAATTCACAGAGCGGATAAAAAATTCTATGAACTTGCGAGGATATTTTTCTAATTTATGTTAGAAGGGAGTTTACGGGATTTTAGCCTTGACGAAGTTTTGCAAATGGTCTCCATGGGAGAGAAAACCGGGAGGCTTGAACTGAAAGGTGAAACTCCTTTCGGTAAGAAGGAAGGCAGTATTTTTTTTAAAAACGGAGAAGTCATAGACGCTCAAACAAACGAATATGCGGGAGAGCCTGCAATAGTGGATTTGCTAAATATAAAAGAAGGATATTTTAAGTTTGTTCCTGAGGACGTGTCTCATGTCAAGAGGTCTGTTACCAAATCGATACCGGACTTGGTTCTGCTTGCGACTTCGAAACTTGACGAATGGGAAAAAATAAAAAACAAAATTTCTTCGGTTGACTCGGTTTTCAAACTTTCTACCGAAGGAATTCCCGATAAAATCCATCTTTCTCCTACTCAGTGGAAAATTATCTCCCTGCTTGGTAAGGGATTAACGATAAGGGAAGTTGCGTTAAAACTCAATATGACGGTAATAGATGTTTCCAAGGATGTGTACGGTCTTGTCGCGTTAAGGATTTTGAAGGAAGTCGGAGAGAAAGATCCGAACAAGGGTGTTATGGTGAGAAGGAGAGGTGCGCCGAGAAGTTTCATAATCCGTTTATTTGAAAGGTTGAGGAGATTATGAAGAAATACAAGATTATAATATCCGGTCCGTTTGCTGCGGGAAAAACCACTTTTATACAAACGATAACGGAAATTGCTCCGATAAGCACTGAGGCAAAAACGACAAAGAGCGATGAGACGAAGGTAAAAGACTCTACGACTGTTGCAATGGATTTTGGCAGAATTACGATAGACGGGGAAAATGTTTTGCATATTTTCGGGACACCGGGGCAATTCAGGTTTAATTATATGTGGAGCATTCTCGGTAAAGATGCTCTCGGTATAGTTGTAATTATTGATTCGGGAGCGGAAGATACTTTTGAGGATGCAAAAGATATGATTAACTTTTTCAGGGTTAAAACAGATGCTCCGATACTCGTTGCATTGAACCAATTTGACGGGAAAAACAAAGTTGATGAAGAAGAAATTAGAAAAATTCTTAACCTTCCAAAATGGATTCCCGTGGTCGAGTGTAACGCCAAAGATAAAGAAAGTGTGAAAGGTGTTCTCACTAAATTGCTCGGTCTTATTTTGGCTCAAGGGAATGTTTATTAATAGTTTATTTGACACAGCGAAAATCAACTATATAATTATTTTAATAAATTGAAAGGAAGGAGGCATTTATGAGAACTAAAAAAGTATTGGTTGTAATCATTGCATTGTTGATGATTGCAACGGTGTTTGCAGGTTGTGCGCCTAAACAGAAGCCCGGCAATAATCAACCTGCCGAGAAAAAGATCAAAATCGGTCTTGTAACCGATGTAGGCGGAAGAGGAGACAGATCCTTCAACGATTCCGCATTGAGAGGTCTTGAAACTTGGGCTGCGAAAATGAAGTACGTAAAAGGTGGCGGATATGAACCTTTGACGGATGATGAATACAAAGCAAGCATACCTGTGGATCTTAAAGACGAAGCAATTTATCCTCTCTATGTAGAACCCGTCGTCCTCGAATCCAAAGCAAAAGAAGACTACGTTCCCAATCTTACGACTCTTGCGGAGCAAC
>JAGHAO010000219.1 GCA_021161495.1 Caldisericaceae bacterium
AAATCTCTCGCGGATTTTCCTTCGCACATTTTTGGTACGGGAAGTTTAAAATCGGTAATTGATTTTATCGGTAATCCGAATACTGCTTTGATTATTGCGGTGTTCCTCGCTATGTGGCTTCTCGTGAAAAAGGAAGATTCCAAAAATATTCCGGAATGGACGAACACGGGACTTGCAAATGCGGCTATAATAATTCTGATCACAGGTGCAGGCGGTGCTTTCGGTTCGATTTTAAAGGCAAGCGGTATAGGGAATTACCTTGGCTCTTCTCTTTCTCATGCGCATCTCGGAATACTACTTCCGTTTATTATTTCAGCGGCACTTAAAACCGCTCAAGGCTCTTCCACTGTTGCATTAATAACGACTCCGGCTCTTGTTGCACCGATACTTCCGTCTCTCGGGCTATCTTCTCCTGTGGGACTCGCACTCACCGTTCTTTCCATAGGTGCCGGCTCTATGGTTGTTTCTCATGTAAACGACAGTTATTTCTGGGTTGTCAATTTGTTCTCGGGTAATAAGGACGTCACTTTGGGCTATAAAACGCAAACCGCTGCTACTTTTGTTGAAGGAGTTGCCGCTCTAATAACGGTTCTTATTCTTTCTGTTTTATTTGTTCATTAGTTTTTACGGAGCGTCTTCGATTTTGTGCGGAGGCGCTCTGCGTTTTATATTAAAAAAGCGGAATGAGGTTAAAACTCCTTAACCCCATTTCATATTTTGAGGCACCGGACAACGAAAGGTGGTAATTTAATCTCAAAAGAGAGGCACATTCCGCAAGGTCTTCTTCACTTCCTTCTTTTAATTCCAATTCAAGCTCGTTATAAGGGATTTTTCTTCTTCCTTTCAGGAAGTTTAGGAAATCAAGAGATGCTTCTATGAGGGCCTCCCTTTTTGTTAGGTATAAAATATGCCGATCATTATCCACTGTCAGAACTTCGTTTATTTTCTTTCCGTTTGCTATTTCGAGGACAGACGGAAAATTTTTTTGCAGAAAATCAAACGAAGTTACGTCTTCGCTGTCTTTTAATAATTTGGACTCCTCTGTTCTTATGTAAATTCCGTTTCTTCTTTTTCCGTTGCTCTTTAACGTGGCTACCTTTTTCCCGTTTTCTTCTCTTAACCTGTAAGCGAAGTTGTGATAGAGAAGTCTAAAATCGTTTGTATCGAAATAATGACTTATCAGATGGATTTTGCCTACTTTTCTGACACTCCAGTCGTGGATTTTTTCCATTCTTTCAAGGCGCTCGAGAGTTTTTTTTGAAGCGGCAAGTTTTACTTCAATTTCCGTGCCCATAATGCCTCCTTTTTTATTCTTTATCTTTATTTATTTCCTTAAGATATTGAGTTCTTTTATACGCTGCGTAGATTGCTTTCTCAACAACGGTTCTCAGGCTTCCCTTTTCAAGTTCGTATAGCGCTTCTGCGGTTGTTCCCCCGGGAGATGTTACCATATCTCTTAATTCTGCAGTGTGTTTCGATGAGTTTATCGCAAATAAAACGGAACCGAGTGCCGTCTGATACACCAACTCTTTTGCCACGTGTCTGGAAAATCCCAAATGAACTCCCGCGGAAATCATTGCTTCAAGAAAAAGAAATACGTATGCAGGGCCTGTGGCACTTAATGCCGTTGCCATATCTATATAATTTTCGTCTTTTACAAAAAGTTCTTTTCCCATGGAAGAAAGAATCTCTTTTATGTGGGCTTTTTCCTCTTCCGAAATTTCGTTTGTTGCTGTCCATACGCTCATCCCCTGGCCTATCTGAACAGGTGTGTTTGGCATTACACGGACAACCTTTTTGTGAAGCAGTTCTTTTTGAAGGCTTTCTATGTCGACCCCCGCCATTATGGAAAGTATTATTTGGTTTTCCTTGATTGCGTCTTTTATCTCGGCTGATACTTTCGGAAACACTTGAGGTTTTATGGATAAAACAACGATGTCACCGAACTGTGCCGCTTCAATGTTATCTTGGGTCATATTTATACCGAATCGCTCTTTAATTTCTTCAATGCGTTTTTTTCGCGGTGCACTTCCCTTAATTTCTTCTTTCTTGTAAAGGCCTTTTTCAAGAATGCTTTTGATCATTGCCGAGGCCATTGTCCCCGTGCCTATGAATGATATTTTCATTTTCTGTGCCTCCCGCTCTTATAATTGTCAAAGAAATCCTGAAGTTTTAGGGAAATAAGCCCTAATTCTATTGCCCTGAACAATGCCGCAAAATCTATGAGGTAAAATTCAAAAGAGCCTGCAAAGTCCTCTCCGAATGCAATTTTAAGTGTTTTATCATTTTCTTTCCCTTGATCTTTTGCAATCATTGCCGCTTTGATTTTGTTCAATTTGTTTACTATGCCTTTTTTTGTTTTCGTGGTCCGGAAGTATTTCTCTTTCAATATTAAGATATCCTCAATCATAAACGATTGTTCGTGCGGGGGGATCGACTTCCATATCTTATATTGATTGGTAAAGAATGTCTCAGTATTTTCGGTAACAATTTCGGTTAGAAAATCTGCAAAATTCTTTCGGAAGTTATCAGATAGAGTTTTTAAAATTTCGATTGCAATATTGATGTTTTCGAACACCTGAATTCTAAAAAGCGTTACATTTTTGTTTTTCTTTACCTCGCATTTTACGTTTCCGTACGTAAAGCCGAGTTGGTTGCAAAAATTTAACATTAATTTTTTATCCCCGGCCTTTTTAATTTGAACGAATATATTTATCGAACCCTGAAATATTGCAATCACCGTCTTTTCTCCTATGGGTATATCGTCAAAAACAACGGAGTCTTCCGTTTTTGTCATTACGTAACTGAGTTCTTCGTTTTTAAGCAGGTTTTTTATGTTTATTTCATATTCGTTAAAGTTCAACGGATTCACCTCCAATTATTTTAAACATTATACTTATTTTAAGCGTTTCTTACAAGTTATTGGCTATATTTGGTTTGTTTTAACGGAGCGGCAAGGTAGAGATAAACATTCGGTTTACTGTTGACAATTACATTTTAAAATGCTAAAATATTTTTACAGAGGTGATAAATGAGAGAAATTATTGAGTGCGTTCCTAATATTAGCGAAGGAAGAAATAAGGAAAAGATCGAAGAAATTATTCGGAATCTCCAAAAAACGGGAGTAAAAATTTTGGATTATTCCTCAGATCCGGATCACAATAGATCCGTAATCACTTTTGTCGGAGACAAAGATTCTGTTAAAGAGGGTGCATTGCAAGTTGCAAGGGATGCCGTACGTCTTATAGATCTCAGGCATCATAAGGGAACTCATCCCAGAATGGGGGCGGTAGATGTTATTCCGTTTATACCCGTTAAAGGTGTGAAGATGGAGGACTGCATAGAAATTAGCAGGGAAGTGGGAAAGCGAATCTCCGAGGAATTAAAAGTTCCGGTATATCTATATGCGGAATCCGCAACTGTCCCTGAACGGGCAAAATTGCCTAATATAAGAAAAGGGGAGTTCGAAGGGTTTTTTGATAAGATAAAAGATCCTCAGTGGAAACCGGATTTCGGTGAACCTGTTGTGCATCCTACGGCTGGTGTTACTGCGGTGGGAGCACGGGAATTTCTCATTGCGTACAATATAAATCTTGATACGAAGGATGTTAAGATAGCCAAAAAAATCGCACGTTCCATACGCGAAAGTTCGGGCGGGCTGCGATACGTGCAAGCAAAGGGTATGGAACTCAAAGATAAAGGGTGCGTTCAAGTATCAATGAATATACTTAATTATAAAAAGGCTCCGCTTTACAGAATATTCGAAATTGTTAAAATGGAGGCTGCACGCTACGGAGTAAACGTGATAGAAAGCGAACTCATAGGACTTATGCCTATGGATGCCGCACTCAAGAGCCTTGCATTCTATTTGAGGCTTCCGAAATTTTCTGCCGAAAATATTTTGGAGTCCAAGATTTATGAGTAGGAGGTAAAGTATGGAAAAACCTGTTGCCGATATTGCTATTTTAAATGCCGGCCAACTTCTCACTATGAAGCCGATCAAAAACGAGGAGGAAGAAGAAGATAATCCGCTTGGCATTATAGAGGATGGTGCCGTTGCTATTAAAGACGGTAAAATTATTGCCGTAGGGAAAACAAACGATGTCATAAAGCAAATTGAATTCGGGAGAAACACTATCCAGATAGATGCCAATAAAAAAGTGGTAATGCCCGGTTTCGTGGATCCGCATACGCATATTATCTTTAAGGGTACGCGTGAGAGAGAATTTGTTTTAAGGCATCAAGGCGTTCCGTATATGAAAATTTTGAAAGAGGAGAATGCAGGTATCATATCAACGGTTAGGTGGACGCGTAAAGCTACTTTTGACGAACTTCTGGAGATAACTCGCACTCGTATTTCCGAAATGGTGGATTGGGGCACTACCACACTCGAAATAAAGAGCGGATACGGTTTAAATCTCGAAGAAGAAATTAAAATTTTAAAGATAGCCAAATATTTTAAAGATTACTCACCGCTAAATATAAAATCAACCCTTCTTGCTGCGCATATTATCCCGCCCGAATATCATATGAGAGACGAAAAATATGTGGAACTCGTGGTAAATGATATTATTCCCATAATTGCAGAGAATAAACTTGCCGATTTTAATGATGTGTGGTGCGAAAAAGGTGCATTTACCAGAGAACAGTCAAGGAAAATTCTTAAAGCGGGGCTGAAATACGGCCTTATCCCTAAGATTCACGCTGACGAAATGAGTGATGCGGGGGGCGCTAAAATTGCCGCTGAGGTAAAGGCAATATCCGCAGACCATCTCGTTTATGCAAGCGAAGAAGGATTAACAAAAATGAAGGAAGCGAATGTGACTGCTGTATTGCTTCCCATTACAACCTTCTCTCTCGGTAAAGAGAAATTCGCCGACGGTAAAAAAATGGTTGAAATGGGATTAACCGTTGCTTTGGGTACGGATTACAATCCCGGAACTGCGATGTGTCCTTCTATGCCTTTGGTTATTTCTTTTGCTGTCGTCAGGCTGAAAATGGATGTGGTTAGCGCTCTCTACGGAGCCACGCTTAATGCAGCGAAAGCAATAGGGTTGGATAGCGAAGTGGGAAGTTTGGAAGTTGGCAAAAGAGCTAACGTCAATGTTTTAAACATACGAAATTATGAAGAGATTCCTTACAGGATTGCCGAAAACTATGTAGAAAAAGTCATATCAAACGGAGAAATTTTAAAGTGATCGGAGGCTATCATGGAAGATCTTAAACGAACTCCCTTATTTGAGGAGCATGTCAGGCTCGGTGCCAAAATGGTGCCGTTCGGTGGTTGGGAAATGCCTATTCAATACACAAGCATTATTGAGGAACACCTGAATGTGAGGAATAATGTGGGAATTTTCGATGTTTCTCATATGGGGGAAATAGAACTTCACGGGAAAGATGCTCTTGCTTTTGCGGAT
The DNA here is from genome assembly GCA_021161495.1 of Caldisericaceae bacterium. Lineage (GTDB taxonomy): Bacteria > Caldisericota > Caldisericia > Caldisericales > Caldisericaceae > AUK232. Next base: position 5,418 of record JAGHAO010000219.1, read on the forward strand.
TATCTTGTTACGAATTCCGTAAAGAAAATGAAAGATGGTAAAGTAAAATACACACCTATGTGTTATCCCGACGGAGGCGAAGTGGACGACCTTTTTGTCTATAAATTAAAGGACGATTTTGTTTTGTTGGTGGTGAACGCAAGCAATTACGAAAAGGATCTCGATTGGGTAATAAAAAATAAAGGGGAATTTGATGTAGAAATTTTAGGCAAAAGCTTTGAGTACGGAGAAGTGGCGATTCAGGGGCCTAAAGCGGAAGAATTTTTGAAGAATTACTTTGAGGGTGAAATTCCTCTGCCTGAATTGGGTTATTTCCGTTCCGAGTACGGCACACTGTTTGGGAAAAACATACTTATTTCCAGAACCGGATACACAGGTGAAGACGGATTTGAGATTTATTCGAAAAGTGAAGATATAGTCGAGATATGGAGAGCGGCTCTTGAAAAAGGGAAAGATTATAATATAATGCCTGCCGGATTAGGGGCACGCGACACGTTGAGATTTGAAGTGGCATATTGGCTTTACGGCGACGATATCGATGAAACAACCAATCCTTTTGAAGCCGGGCAGGGCTTTGCCGTTAAGTTGAAGAAAGAAAAATTCATAGGGAAAGACGCCTTGCTTAAAGTTAAAGAAGAAGGCTTAAAGCGTAAACTTGTGGGTTTATATGTGTCGAAAGGCGGCATACCGAGGCATGGTATGGGAATTTTCAAAGACTTGGAAAAGATAGGCTACATTACGTCCGGTAATTACTGTCCTTCACTCAAAAAGATTTATGCAATGGGATATGTCGATATTCGGTTTACAGACGAAGGAACGAAAGTGAAAGTAAAAATCAGAAACAGGGATGTCGATGCGGAAATCGTAAAACTTCCGTTTCTTGAACCTCGGGCAGGAAAGAAAAAATAATTTTAAAATAAAAAATAAATTTATAAGGAGGCATTATGAAATTTTCTAAACTAATGCAGAGAGCGGGAACGGAAACGGCATTCACGGTTCTTGCGAAAGCCCGCGAAATGGAGAGACAAGGAAAGAGTGTAGTGCACTTCGAAATCGGAGAACCTGATTTCAACACTCCGGAAAACATAAAACAGGCCGGGATTAAGGCAATACAAGATAATTTTACGCATTATTCTCCTGCGCAGGGTGTTCTCGAACTCCGTGAGGCGGTTGCGGAGTATATTTCCAAAACGAGAAATATCCCGGTGGATCCTGCGGAAGTCGTAATAACCCCTGGGGGAAAAGACGTAATTTTATTTACAGCAACGGCATTGCTTGACGAAGGAGACGAAGCGATTTATCCCAATCCGGGTTATCCTATTTATGAATCTGCAATTAAAATTGCGGGAGCGACTCCCGTTCCTATGCCTTTACTCGAAGAAAACGGTTTTGCTTTTGACAGAGAGCAGTTTAAGAAACTTATCACTCCCAAGACCAAACTTATTATAATAAACAGTCCCGGTAATCCTACGGGCGGAATTTTATCCAAGGAGGATTTGCAATTTATTGCCGATATTGCAATTAAAAACGATATTATGATTCTTTCCGACGAAATCTATTCGAGAATCATATATGAGGGAGAATTCCAAAGCATCTCTTCTCTTCCGGGTATGAAGGAAAGAACGATTATTCTGGACGGGTTCTCCAAAACTTACGCAATGACGGGTTGGAGGCTCGGCTATGCCGTTACCACCAAAGAGATTGCAGAGCAATTTACCAAACTTGCAACAAATTCATTCTCTTGTGTTACCACATTCGTTCAGATGGCGGGGATTGAGGCATTGAAAGGCCCTCAGGACGATGTAGAGATGATGAGGAAGAAATACGAAGAGAGAAGAAACCTCATTATTAACGGCTTAAACAAAATTCCGGGATTTAGCGTGAAAATGCCCAAAGGTGCTTTCTATGCTTTTGCAAATATCACAGGGACCGGAATGACTTCCAAAGA
>JAGHAO010000165.1 GCA_021161495.1 Caldisericaceae bacterium
AGGGGATATTGTCCACAGGATTTCCATTGTTTCCAGAGGAATGGCGCTCGGGTACAATTTGCAACTTCCCGCACGGGATAAGTATTTGCAGAAAAAGAGCGAACTTATGAATAAAATTTCCGGGCTTCTGGGCGGGAGAGCCGCGGAGGAAGTCTTCCTTCATGAGGTTTCCACCGGTGCGGCGAATGACCTTGAAAGGGCGTCGGATATTGCGCGTAAGATGGTTCGTGCGTACGGAATGAGCGAAAAGTTAGGTCCCATTGCCTTCGGAAAGCAGAATGAAATGATTTTCTTAGGGAAGGAATTGGGAGAGGAGCGGAATTACAGCGAAAAAACGGCCGACCTCATCGATGCCGAAGTGAAAAGAATTATCGAAGAGTGCTATTCCCGTGCGAAAAAAGTGTTAGAGGATCAGAAAAAGGTTGTTCTTGAAATAGCGAATGTTCTGCTCGAAAAAGAGACTTTACAGGGAAAAGAACTTAAAGAATACCTCGCGAAGATAAAAGTCGAAGACAAAGGTGAAGAAGGAACGGATAAGAAAGGCGTTCAAACTCCTGTTCAATAAGTTCGGGCCGCAGTTTTGGTGGCCCGGGGATACACCGTTCGAAATAATGGTCGGTGCCGTCCTTACTCAGCAGACGGCGTGGAGAAATGTGGAGAAAGCAATAAAAAATCTAAAAGCGAAAAACAAACTTTCTCCGTCCGAAATTTACCGGATAAGTTGTGCGGAACTTGCGGAAATTATCAAGCCCGCAGGCTTTTACAACCTGAAGGCGTGCAGGCTAAAAGAGTTTGTAAAATTTTTTGTTGAAAAATACGGAGCGGACGAAAGAAAGATGGCGAATACGGAAACCCTGAAACTGCGCGAAGAACTTTTATCCGTTCGGGGCATAGGTAAGGAAACTGCGGATTCGATTTTGCTTTATGCACTTAATAAGCCGATTTTTGTTACGGATGCATACACGAAAAGGATCTACTTGCGGCTTGGAGTTCTCTCCGGAAGAGAAACTTACGACGAAATCAGGAAATTGTTTGAATCTGCTTTGAGCGACGAAGAATTTTTGAATTACATAAGGGATAATTTTGATTTCGAAGGCGATGCGAGAGTTTACGTATTTAAGGAAATGCATGCGCTCATAGTAAGAGAGGGCAAAGAATTTTGCAAAAAGAAACCTCTTTGTGCGGAATGCCCTTTGAAAGAAATATGCAAAATGAAAGGCGGTGAAATGCAATGAGTTCCGTAGGAATATTGGAATGCAAATCTTATGATCCCGAGGAAGTGAAGGAAGCGATAAGGGTGATCACCTCTCCGTTTGACAAAAAGAAAATTGAAGGAAAGAAAATTGCTTTGTATTTCGATTTTCCCGCTCCGAACCCCGTTTTTCTTCGGGAAGTGATACGTTTCTTGAAAGGCGCGGGAGTCTCCGAAATTGTCGCGGGAACTTCCGTTATCTCGGCCCCTGTTCCCGGGGAAATAACAGATATGCTTGAATGGGAAGGGGTAAAGTTTGTTGATTTCAGAGAGGATAAATACGAAAAACTCACAGTGCCTCTTCACGGGGAGAGAATGCCGGACCATTTCCGGGGGTATGCGCTCCTTTCCCCTGTCCAGTATTCAAGGGAACTACAACTCGGAAAAATGAATGTTAAAGGAAAGCGCATCCTCAAACACTCGTTCCTTCCGTTAACGCTCACTGAAGCGGATTGCATAGTTCCCGTTGTAAAACTGAAAGTTTCTCCGGTGACTGTCATAGGCGGAGTTGTTTCATCCGTGCTTTCCATTGTTCCGACCCTTACAAGGAACGAAATTTTCATAAACAAATTAAAATACCAGATGGAGCAGGCAATCGTCGAGGTTTACGGTTTGATTCAGGAGAGAATGGTTTTCGGGTTTGTTGATGCGGTCGAGGCGGATCTCACCGGAGATAAGGAACTCGACAAAATGAATGCGATTTTGTTCTCCGAAGACGGTTTTGCGCTCGATTCGTTGTCCGCCGTGCTTATAGGTTATCGTTCAAGGGATGTAAAAACGAACAAGGTCGGAGACGAATTGGGTTTCGGCTCGGGCCTTTTTTCTCACGTTTCTCTGTTCGGAGACGAATTTTTGCATTTCAGAAAGGATCTTGTGAAGTTCCTTAAATACGGCAGATACGGAAGTTTGAGAGGTAAAAAGCCGAGAGTTTTAAAAAATGATGCGGAAAGGATTAGTAAAATAGAAACTTTTTGTCCGACAGGGGCGATAAAGTTTGAAAACGGACAATACAAAATTGACAGGCATTCCTGCATTTCCTGTATGTACTGCGTTCAGCTCCTGCCCGATCTGTTCGGTGTTTAGGGTAATGCAATCCCGCTTATTATGCTGTCGAATTGGGCGGATAATTCGGTTGCCAGCATAAAAATAAAAACTACAAAGGCAGAAGCGGAAACAGCCGCCATAAGGTAAATTCTTTTGTTTTCTTTTCTCAAAATACGCTCCTTCAACCCGTGCGGGACTTTCACGGAGTCGTATTCTTTTTTAAAAAATTCTTTTAATTCTTTATCCATCTTGCATCTCCTTCCTTAGTTTTTCTTTTGCCTTGTGCAACCTCGATTTTACTGTTCCCTCGGGAATATTCAATATAAAAGCAATTTCCTTTTCTTTCATATTCTTAAAAAATTTCAAATACAAAATCTCATAACTTTCCTTATCTATTCTTTTTAGGGCGGATTTTAGCCTTTCATACCGCTCGCTTTCAAAATTGCCGTCTCTTGCTTCCGGGACTTTAATGTGTTTTTCCGTTTCCCTTTTTTTGAAAAACCGCTTCGCTTCGTTTGTTGCAATCCTGTACAGCCAGGTCTTTACGGAAGAACGCCCTTCGAAACTTTTCAAATACCTTTTCACTTTCAAAAACGTTTCTTGAGTAATATCCTCGGCGTCGTCCCGATTTTTCGTAAGCAAAAAAACGAGTTTGTAAATATCTTCGTAATATTCTTCCACTATTTTTTCGAATTCCGCGTCTCTCATTTAAGCGTTCTTAAAAGGAACAAAGAAAATGAAGCAAGCACAAAACCCCCGGTGTACGACACTATAAGCGTAAGCACCCATAATAAAAGCGACTTCCAGTATGCGATTTTTTTGTATGCCGTAATAATGTAGCCGTTCAGGAGGGAACCCGCAATTCCCCAAAGAGACGCAACTGTCCAAAAGTGTTTCTTAAATGCGACAAGAGATATTTTAGGGAGTATGAACGGGACAAACGCTATCCCGAAAAGAAGGAGGGAGAGCACGAGGCTCTCGAAATAGTCCATCTCTCCCTCAATCTCCTTTTGCCGCGAAAGTTCTTTCATCACAACCGGTGCTATTATCACCGCTCCGAGCCATATTATCAGCCTGAACGTCAGCACCCCGTTAACAAAAGGATGTTTTATCATTGCGACAGTTCTCCCTTTATTTTATTAAGAAGGTTTATCATCTTGTCTGTTTCGTCTTCCCTCTTTTTCAGGGCCTTTGTTGCGGCTTCGAAACCTTTTGCCGTTTTATCCAAAAGTTTTATTGCTTCTTTTTCCTTCCCGTTTTTATTGAGAGATTCCGCTTTCTGCATAACTTTATCTGCGCTTTTCAGTATTCTTTCCGGTGAAAGAGGAGCAACGAGGCGCAAATCGGAGAAGAGCTTTTTCGATTTTCCAATAAGAGGTTTCAACTCTTCTTTCGTGGCACCGTTTTCCTTCTTTTGCTTAATTTCTTCTTTCAATGCCGCTACTTGTGAGAAAAGTTTTTTTGCATATTCTCCACGTGCGTTCCGTATAAGCATCCCTTTCCTTATTTCAGTTCTTGCCTTGTAGAGTTTTTTCAAATCCGCTTTTTCTTCTTCGGAAAGTTCCTGCCCGCTTTCTTTCTTTTCTTTGAGCAGTTTGTTCACCTCTTCCGATAAGGACTTGATCGTTTTGACCTTTTCCTTAAAATTGTTCGTTTCCGTTTGGAGAGACTGCTTGGCGGCATTAAAGCTATTGACCGCTTCTTCAAACGTTCCGCTTTGCGCAAAAATCACGTTCGGCAAGGTAAATGCCGATGCGATGAATGCGACGGCAATAATTACGGCAATTAACTTTTTGTTCATACTGCACCTCCTCGTATATTTTTATTTTCCACATATTAGACATTTTTCAAAGCGGAAAGGTTCATATATTTCGAAAATTCGTTATAATGAAGAAAAAAACAGGAGGTTTTGAATATGAAAAGCGGACTTGTTGCCATACTCGGGCGTCCTAACGTGGGAAAATCGACGCTTATGAACTATCTCGTGGGAAGCAAAGTTTCCATTGTCACTCCGAAACCGCAGACAACGAGGTTCAGAATACTCGGAGTAAAAAACCTGGACGATGCGCAAATAGTTTTCGTGGACACTCCCGGTGTTCATCAGGCAAAGAGCGCGTTGAACAAATATATGGTTGAAGTTGCGAAGAAAAGTATCGAAGGCGTGGACTTAATATATTTGATGGTTGAAGCGGGCGATTATTCCGGTGAAGAATACCGCTTGATTTTTGATTCTTTGAACAAAACGAATATTCCCGTATTTTTGGTTATAAACAAAATCGACAAGCACCAAAAAGAAGAAATTGAAAAAACGAAAGAGGAATTCAAAAGTTTGTTCGAGTTTAAAGAAGTTGTGGAGATCTCGGCATTGAACGGCCAAAACGTGGATGTGCTTTTGGAGAAAACGCTTCAATACCTTCCCGAAGGCCCCGCGTATTTTCCGAAAGATATGCTTACCGACATACCTCTTGCGCTTGCAATTTCGGAAATTATCAGGGAAAAGTTGTATCTGAATTTGAGAAAAGAATTGCCGTATTCTTCCGCAGTAAACGTGGAAGAAATAAAAGAACGTGAAAACGGAATGATGTACATAAGGGCGGTAATTTCCGTTGCCCGTGATTCCCAGAAAGGTATCGTAATCGGCGAAAAGGGCAAAATGATTAAGAAAATCGGGCAGGAGGCAAGGCTCGAAATTCAGGAGATGTTGAAGAAGCCCGTATTCCTGGAACTGTTCGTCCGCGTGGAAGAAGACTGGCCGAAGTTCGAATCCAAATTGAAGAAATTGGGGTACGTCCTTCCGGAATAACTTACACCTCTTTTTCCACTATTAAAAGGACTGTTCCGGTTTTTACCTTTATACGGATTTCGTTTTTCAAGGCGACGTTGCTTAAAGTCAGTGTGGAAGATTTTTTAATGCAGGTGTCTTTAAGCGGGTATCTAAGCCCTGAAGAGTCTTCTATTACTGCGGTTTGACTGAGGGGGTACACCGAAGCGGTGCGCCCTTTTTCGGTTTTTATTTTCAATGCGTTGTCTGTTATGTAAATTTCTTCGTTTTGTTCGATTATCCGGCATTTTTTACCCCGTTTCAACAAGGAAAACATTACGGAAATGTTGAACAGCAGGTGGTCCGTTCTCTTTCCTAACGCATTGGTGAACGTAAAATCCGAGTAACCTTTTTTAAGCGCAAAACGCATGGCAAGTTCCGTATCGGAAAAGTCTTTGTCCCTCGGGAATTTCACAACTTCTATCCCTTGTTTTTCGAACTCTTTGAGAATTTTTTTGTTCCGTATTGAATCGAAATCCCCGATTGCCGCATCGAACGGAATCTTGTTTTCAAACAAAAACTCCGCACCCCCGTCCGTTCCTATTACAAAATCGGATTCTTTTGCAAGATTTCTTACAAATTCCGCAGGGTTCTTCCTTCCGTTTGCAACTATCAAAACTTTTTTCATAAAAAGATTATACACCAAAATCCCTCTTCCATATAACTATGCCTTCCCTCTTTCTTCGATATCGGATAAAGGAACATTGAATTGTTTATGAATTTTCCTTTGCTTTTCGAATATCTCCGTAAGGAATTTGTCGTTATCAATTGTTTTTAATAACGTTGACTTGCCCCCATTCCTGAAACTTTTTTAATAAGAGTATCTGCTTAATCATATTATAGCAAGACTCCTTTTTCGTCACCCTGAAATACCCCTCTTCCTGTCACCCTGAGGCGTCTTTACTCAGGGTCTTAAATCGAGGGAACACATTTCCCTCGAAACTCCTATTGAAAAACAAAAGATGAGACTCTGAAACAAGTGCTCGCCTTCGGCGAGGAAAGGAGTGCAGAGCGACAAAAGACATAGTTTAAAGTGGCAAACTGAAGATCCTGAAAAAGATCCCAAAACAAGTTCGAGACAAGAGTCAGGATAAGGTTTGGAGCGACGGGGCATCTAAGGTAAGTCGACAAGGCGGGCAATTGCCCGCCTTGCATTGCGGATTTTGATTTTTGTTTTTTACGGTATGTATGTAATCGTTATTGTCCTTGTTTTCGGATCCCAATCCACATTGCAGCCCAAGTTTTCTGCAACAAACCTCAAAGGAAGCATCGTCCTGTCGTTTATTATAATAGGACGGACGTCGTGATTTTTCTCGTCTATCCATTTTACCTTTCCGTTCACCCTGGCTTCGGGATTATCTATCCATAGCTCTATTACCGTTCCGTTGAATTTTATCGTAACTTTTCTTTCTTTTCCGTCCCATTCTATTGTTCCTCCCAATGCTTCTACGATTGCGCGGATTGGAACAACTGTTCTTGACCATTTAGGTATTATTACGGGTTTTGTTCCACGTCCCGGATCTATTTCCTGAGAAACACCGTTTACTGTCATATAGGGATTTCCGGGTTTGAGAGTGATAACGATTGTTTTTGCCGGGGGATTGTATGTTATTGTTATCGTCTTTGTTGTTTTGTTTCCCGCTTTATCTGTTGCAATTATTGTTATTGTATTTGTTCCTTCTACGAGATTAGCTGTTTTATTG
>JAGHAO010000024.1 GCA_021161495.1 Caldisericaceae bacterium
CCGTGCATTCCTATGACATCTATCTCCTTTCGGCTTATTTTTTTCTCTTCCATAAATTCTTTCACCGCATTCGCATACAGTTTTCCTATGTAAAAATTCAAGAAAGAAATATCTTCGGTTCCGCCTTTTTCAATGACTTTTTCGATGAACGCCCGGATTTTTTTCGAAAACGGATACGTTTCGAACGAGAGGATTTTGAAGTTTTCCCCGTTCAAGCCTGTCGAGGCAAGGGCTACGGTGATTCCGTCAAGAGAAGTTCCGCTCATCATTCCGATTGCTTTCATAAAATTTCTCCGTAAACCGCATTGCTCAGAATTCTCCTGAGCCTGAGGTGTTTTTTGTTTTCTCTGCCGTAATAAACCCTGTTTGTGAGAATGATAATTGCGATATTTTCCTTAAAGTCAAAGAACATTGACGTTCCGGTAAACCCCGAATGCCCTATTGAATCTTCGGAAGCAAAATCCGGGGCACCGCCGAAATCCTTCCCGTAAATCCAACCCGCCGTCCTGCGCGGGCGGAGGTTTCCGGTTTGCACTTCTCTCATAAGTTTTATGGAAAATCGGGACAAAAATTTCTTTTCGCCGGAAACTCCTCCGTTTAGAATCATTTCCGAAAATTTGGATAAGTCCGAAAGCGAGGAAAAAATCCCGGCATTTCCGCTTACGCCCCGCAAAGCGCGTGCATTCTCGTCGTGAACTGTTCCTTTCAGGTTCTCCGTTGCAACAGCGGGTTTTTCGGGAGGAGGGTTGAACATCGTATTTTCCATTCCGATTTCTCCGAAAAATTCTTTTGCGAGTTTCTCGAGGGGTTCTCCGGAAACTTTTTTCAGGATGTAAGCGAGCAGTATGTAATTCATACAACTGTATTCGACTTTTTGGAAAGGCTTCCTTACGATTCCGCACTTTTTAATCCGTTCGACTGCGGTTTCAAGGGTGATTTCCGGCACTTCTTGCAATTTTTCCGGTGCGCCTTCGCATTTTTCCGAGTAAAGCGGAAGCCACGAAATAATGCCCGATGTGTGCGAAAGAAGAGAAAGCAATGCGATTTCTTCCGGGAATCCGCTTATGTAAAAGTTCAAACTGTCTTTCAGGGAAAGCATTCCTTTTTCCGCGAATTTCAAAACGAGCGGGGCGGTGAAAACAACTTTTGTAAGCGAGGCGATGTCGAAAAGCGTGTCTTTTGTTATTTCGGCGCCGTTTTCCTCTTCCTTTCCCAGAGCAATGAGCAGAGGTTTTTCGCCCTTCCGCACAACTCCGAGCGCAATTGCCGTGGCTGTTTTTTCGGAGAGTGCTTTTTTTATGATGTTTTTTACTCTTTCCATATGATTTCCTCCGAAACGGGCAAAATTCCTTCCGCTTTCTCCTTGCCTTCTATTACGGAAAGGGCGTGTTTTATGATTTTCTCGAGAGGTGAGAATGTAAGCAAAATGCAATCTGCAAAAGAAAACTCCTTTATGTCGGCGGGGTCACCCGCAACGATCACACAGAGGTTTTTGTTCTTTTCCTTTATTCTTTTTGCAAGTGCGATCTGCCCCCTGTGCTTGAATGCGTTGTAAGAAACAAGAACTGCGTTTTTCAGCGGGAAAGTGGAAATTCTTTCCGTTTCTTCCGAAGACGGGTCAATGGGAAAATCGCCCTGTTGAACTTTCATTTCCTCTACCTGCACTTCCTGAACGATTTGCGGAAAAAGGAAATGAAACCCTTCTTTCGGAATGAAACCGTTGTCTTTGTAAACGCAGACAAATTTCTTTTTTACTCTGAGAGTTTTCGGATTTTCTTTTCGAAGTTTTAAGGAACCGAGGCGCTCGAGGTATTCGCTCAAATCAATTCCGCTTTTTTCCACGGATTTTAACATCTCTTTTTGAAGAGAAAGCGTATGCGAAACAATCAGAAGGTCATTCCCCGCATTGAGAGCCTTCAATGCGATTTCCGATGCCGGGTAAACCATCGCTCCTCCCATTTCGAGGCAGTCCGTTATGACCGGGCCTTTGAAGCCTATTTCGCTTCTCAAAGCGGAAATTGCTTTTTTGGAGAATGTCACCGGGTTTTCCGGATCGATTTCTCCTACCGTGATGTGTGCGGTCATCACAAAATCCGCATTGGCGGACGCCGTTTTGAAAGGGTAAAGCGCCTTTTCGAGCATCTCGGAATTTCCGCCAAATTCGGGAAGCCCTTTGTGCGGGTCTTTTACCGCACCCCCGTACCCTACGAAGTGTTTCAATGCCGAGAGGATACCCGCATCGTGCAGGCCTTTGATTGCGGAATTTACAAACAGGGAGACTTTTTGCGGGTCGCTTCCGAAACTCCTTGTCCCGATTGAATTTCTCTTTTTCAGGTACACGTCCGCAACGGGTGCAAGATTCAGGTTTATACCTTTTTCGCGCAAAATCTTTCCGGTTGCAAAATATACATCCCTTATAAAAGATGCGGAGTTTGACATTGCAGCATTCATATTTCCGAAAAAGAAATCGTCCGTGTCTTTTATTCTCCTCACGATTCCGCCTTCCTGGTCGATTGCAATCAAAGGATTTTCGAATTCGTTTTTTATTATTTCGATATTCTCTTTGAGGTGGGCGAGGTTTCTTCCAAACAGGATAAAGTTCCTCACGCCCGCGGACTTAAAAAACGCAAGCCTTTCTCCGGAAAGGATTTCTTCCGTGAATCCGAACATAAAAACTTTTCCCGCTTCACTCATATAAAATCTCCTTTGTTTTTTTAACCTCTTTTTCGAAAAATTCGGCAAGGTTTTCCGAATTTCTCGGAACCGCCTCGTTTATAACGGGTAGATCGAATTCTTTCAGAAATGCTGCAATCTCTTTTAACGGCAGAGCACCTTTGCCCAAAGGAAGGTGCAAGTCTTTTCCCGGAACGGTGTCGCTTATGTGGATTTTTCCTATTCTCTCCTTATAAGAATCTTTAAGCGAAAACAGATTTTTCAAACTTCCTTCGTTTGCGAATACGTGCGGTATGTCGAGGCAAACTTTCAGTTTCTCAAAGTTCAGGATAAATTCGAAAAACTCGTTTATATTTGCAAAATACGAAGACAGCGTGATATTCTCAAGGAGGACAAGCCCCGACTCAGAAAGTTCGGAAAGGGTTTTCTCCATTCTTTTTAGAGATTTTTCTTTCCACCCGTCAAAATTCGTTATGCTTCTTCCTTCGTGAACCACAACCGTTAGATCGAAACGAAACAGTTTCGAAACTTCTTTTTTCGAAAATTCCAGTGCGGAATCGTTCAATGCGGAAACGTTCGTATAGTGGTGGGGAGCGTGTAAGGATTTTTCAAAATTTCCTTCGATGATTCCACTTTCGTTAAATTCCATAACAAATTCCACTTCTTCGGTCGGAATCTTTCTCGTTATTTTTACGTCTCCTCCGTTCAGCAGGATTCCTATTGTTGAAATTCCGGCGCGTTTCATAGGAAAAGTTTCGGGTCCATCGCATCGCGCAGCCCGTCTCCCAAAAAGTTAAACAAGAGAGTGACGAGCAAAATGGAAAGCCCGGGCCACCAAACGAGCCATTGCGAAGTCCAGATATACGTTTGCGCACCTAAAAGCATATTTCCCCAACTCGGCGTGGGCGGTTGAACTCCCAGTCCGAAGAACGAAAGCGTTGCCTCGGCAATGATTACCCTTCCTATCCTTAGCGTCGCCCAAACAATACTCACTGCCATCGTATTGGGAAGTAGGTGTTTCCACACAATCGTCCTGTCCGGAACTCCGATCGCTTTCGACGCTTCTATGTATTCCTCTTCTCTTACGGAGAGTGTTTCTCCCCTTATGAGCCTTGCGATTCCCACCCAGCCGAACGCCGACATAATGACGATGAGTTTCACGACGCTGTTCGGAATAAACCGCATCTTCGCCGCAACAATAAGGAGAGGAAGTTCCGGAATGGTCATCATAATCTCGTTAATCCTCATAAGCAGATTGTCCAAAAAGCCTCTCTTGTATCCCGCCCAGAGCCCTACGAAGATACCTAAAAGTCCGCTGAAAAACGTTACCGCAAAACCTACGAGCAGGGAAATTCTTCCTCCGTAAAGGAGTCTTATAAATTCGTCTCTTCCGTTGTCATCCGTTCCCATAATGTGGTGTGGGGACGGCGGTTGAAGTGCCTGCGCGAGGTCTACTTTGTTGGGGTCGATGTGCACGAACATCGGGACAAAAACCACTATAACGATTATTGCAATCAGAATATACAAACTTATCATTGCGAGCCTGTGCCTTTTGAGTCTCGTAAAAACTTTTTGCCAATAGGAAAATGATCCTTCTTTGTTTAATTTAAGCGCTTTTTCTTTTGTCATTGTCAGCCTCACGAATATTTTATTCTCGGATCGATGAGCGCATACATCACATCGGCAATAACGAGGCTTATCAGGAGTATCACCGCATACATTATTATTCCGCCCATCGCAACCATATAGTCGTTATTCATCACAGCCTGAATTATAAGCCTTCCCATTCCGGGGATCGAAAACACCTGCTCCGTTACCGCCGAACCTCCCAGAAGTCCGGGAAGTGAAAGAAAGAAGAGCGTAACAATTGGATTAAGTGCGTTCCTGAACACGTGTTTTTTCAAAACCTGCCTTTCGGAAAGCCCTTTTGCTCTCGCGGTCCTCACGTAATCTTTTCTCAACATTTCTAAGACGGACGAGCGGGTGTATCTCGCCCATACGGCAATACTTCCCAAACTTATCACTATTATCGGCATAACGAGGTATTTTGCCCTGTCCATAATTCTTGCGATAAGAGGAGCGCTCTCCATACCCGGAGTCATTATTCCGCCGGGCGGAAGCAAGTGAAGTTTTACGGAAAACAGAATCATAAGCATAAGCCCGAACCAGAAATGCGGCATCGCTATCCCGAAATAGGAGATTCCGGTGAAAAGATGGTCGAAAAACGAATACTGCTTCACCGCGGATTTGAAACCTATCCATATGCCGACAAAAAGCGAGATTGTAAACGTGAATATGTTGATCGAAAGCGTAATCGGGAGAGCCCTTCCAATCATTTTTATTACGGATTCTCCGGTTACGGCCGAAATTCCGAAATTGCCCCTGATCATTGCGAAGAACCAATAAAAGTACCTAAGCATAACGGGCTTGTCAAATCCGTACATATGTTTCAGAGCGGCAATGTCCGAAGGACTTATGAACGGATTTGTCTGAAGTTCGGCAAACGGGTCGCCGAGTAAACTGAAAAGGAAAAACGCAATGAGTGTTATGCCTATAAACTCCGGAATTATTATCAAAAGCCTTCTCAATATGTAGTTCTTCATTTTACCTCCGTCGGAGGGGGATTATCCCCCTCCGTGTTTTATTTACCCTTTATTTCTTTTCGAAATACCAGAACGAAGCGTTCCAACCGTATCTGTTAACTCCGCCTTTTGTTCCCACGTAATTAATGAGATTCGCTCTCTTTGCCGTGATTTTAATTCTTTCAAGCCACGGGATTTCGGGAATTTCGTCAGCGAATATTTGCTGGAATTTCCAATAATGTTTCTTTCTTTCCGCTCTGCTCAAAGAGGAGTACGCAAGAATCGTTTCTTTTGTTGCTTCTTCGTTTCTCCACCTGCTCCAGTTCAAGCCTTTCCATCCGTTCTCCGCCGTTGGGATCTGATCTATCCTGTATGAAAGGAGAGATCCGGGGAACAGCGGGTCTTCTATCCAACCTGCTCGGTACAAATCAACCTCTCCGCGAGGGACAATTCTCGTGTAATAGGTTACGAGAGGATATGCCTTAATAACCGCTTTGATTCCAATTGCCTTAAGGTTCGACTGAACGAACGTTACGATCTTCATCGAAGAAGAACCCGTCGTGGAGCCGAGCGTAACGATGAATTTTTTGCCTTCTTTGTTCACAAGGATTCCGTCTGAGCCCATTGTCCAGCCTGCTTCTTTGAGAAGCTGTCTTGCTTTATCGGGCTGATACGTGTAAAGTTTCATCTTGGGATAGAATGCCCAACTGCTCTTCATAATCGGACCGTGGCAGAGGCCGGCTTTCCCGTCGTAGACTTCTTTGGAATATTCTTCTCTGTTAATTGCGTAAGCAATTGCTTGCCTTACTCTCTTGTCCGCAAGGAACGGGTTGCTGCAGTTCACTCCGATGTAGGTCATACCTTTTTCCGTTTCTTCCCAGGTTACAACAAAGTTTTTATTCTTGGAAAGGACTTTTGCCTGCTCCGGATTGAGTTGCCCGACGTCCACGGTTCCGGCGATGAGGTTCGCAAGGCGTGTGTTCGCATCGGGTATGTATTTAATAACAACGCTTTTAACAAGCGGTTTGCCCCACGGATAGTAAGGATTTGCAACGAGCCTTATGTAAGAGCCTCTTACCCATTTATCTATCATATACGGGCCGTTTGTCACAGGTTTTTCGTTGAAACTGCAACTGTTCAACGCAGCCGGGTCTTTGTCGTATATCGGTTTGAGAATATGTGCGGGAAGAAGGCTTCTTCCCAAAACGAATTTGGGATCGACTTTTTTGTAATAGTAAACGATCGTATAAGGATCTGGCGTTTCCACTTTTTCAATAACCGTTGCAGCGGATCTGTTTACAATCCTGACTTTGGGATCGGCAAGCATTTTTTCCGTGAATACGGCGTCTTTCGACGTGACCGGGACGCCGTCCGACCATTTGAGCCCTTTCCTTAAATGAACGGTAACTTTCATTTTCTTTTCGCCGTTCACCGTGTAAACAACCGCGCTTCCGTTGTCAACCGAAGGAACTTCTTTGATTGCGTAAGGGAAAACTTCTTCCTTGTTGTTGAGGCCTACCATAGGCGCAGTTGCAAATGTCAAAGTGTCGATTGCCGCACCGATCGTGGCAAGCGGCGCGAACAGCGTGTCTGGTTCGGAACCGGATGCAAGATTAATGACGTTGGATTCCGTAGGCGGAACGAGCATCATATAAATTGCTTTTGCAACTTCCGCACGCGTTGCCGTGTCCATAGGAGCGGCCATTCTTCCGCTTCTGTAAGTAAGCAGTTGATAGTGGTTGTTGTATGCGAGTGTCATTGCACCTACCGCATACTTCGGAATTTTATTCTCATCGTTTGCAAAGCAAACAGGTTCGGTAATTTTCGCAGCTTCTGATTGTTTACCCATCACTCTTACGAGCAACACGGCAAGGTCGCATCTTCTGATTCCGAGAGCAGGGCCGAATTTTCCTCCCCCGATTCCTTTGATATAACCTGCCTTTGCTGCAGCTTCAACGTAAGGGTACGACCACCTGCTCGGGCTTACGTCGCTGAACGTGGGTTTTGCCGGGCGAACAAGCGGAAGTTTTTTCGCAACAACGACAAGTTTTGCAAACTGTTCCCTCGTTACCCCCTGTTCGGGCTTGAACGTCCCGTCAGGGAACCCTGCGATTACCCGTTTTGCCGCAAGGTAGTTAATCTCCTTTGCCGCCCAATAATTTGACGGCACGTCCTTAAAACCGTTTCCCGCATACGCCACAGGCTTTACTGCGAACAGCATCACCAGCAGCATTACGGCAAGTACCACCGAGAGTACTTTTGTTTGTGCTTTCATAGCAACCTCCTTTGCCTTTTTGTTTTTTTATATATAAAATGTTTTTCGGCCTCTTTTATGAACTTCATTCCTTTTTCTTCTTCCTCCTCGTAAAGTTTTTCCGCTCCTTTTGCCTCTATTGCGGATAAAATTTTTTCATTATACAGAAAATCGATGAAATTTCCATTTCCCGATTTCACCGACGGAATTTTATTTTCAATGAAGTATTCCATAAGTTTAAAGCCCAATTTTAAGGGCGAAAAACTCTTTGCGTCGCTTACGTAAAATTCCGCCCCGAAACACCTCTTTCCCTTGAATTTGTCCCCGAGCGGGATAAATACGGAGGGTTTCCACAGCATACCCTCGATTTGCAAACTGTCGAGAAATTTTGCAAAGTCTTTTATATCTATATTCGGTGAGCCTATTATGCGAAAAGGTTTTGCCGTCCCTCTGCCTACGGAAACTTCAAATGCTTCTCCGAAAACGAGAGCGGGATACAGGTAAACGGATTGAACGGAACTGAGGTTGGGAGACGGAGAAGAAAAGGGAAGTCCGGTGTCTTCGTAATACATTTCCCTTTGATATCCCTCCATAGGAATCACTTTTACATTCCCGTTCAGTTTTTCGGCAAAGAACAGCCCGAGCTCTCCGAATGTGAAAGGGTAAAGAAACGGAATAAAAGGAGGAGAGACTACGGAGAGATTTTCTGTTTTCGGTTCGCCGAAACTTCTCGTTGCCGATATCGGGTTGGGCCTGTCAAGTATCACAACCTCGAATCCCAACTCAGCCGAACAGGATATTATATCATAGAGATTGCTGACGTATGTGAAGCACCTGAGTCCGGTATCCTGAATATCCACATACAGTTTTTCTATGTCAACGAATTTCTTGCAGTCCGAATTATCGTAAATTGTGACAAACGGTATTCCCGTTAGCGGGTCTTTCGTATCGAAATACCGTTCTCCGGGCAGAAACTCTTCGTAATAACCGTGCTCTCCGGTAAAGACGACATCCGGCTTTATTATGTCGATGCTTCTTCTCCACTCGGAGGAAACTCCCGATATATTGGAAAATAATCCGATTATCTTTTTCTCGTCGGATTTTTTAAGATTTTCAATTCCCAATTTAACCTTCATACGCTTTCGGAAAATCGAAACCCTCCTTTTTCAGCAGATTTCTCGCCTCTTCCTCCGTTAGGTCTTTTTTAAGCATAAGCGAGGCGATTCTCGCATCTTTTGTTTTCATCACAAGTTCTCTTGCCTTATCGAACGGCGCTCCGGTGAGTTCGGAAACAATTCTCGCGGCCCTGTCCACAAGTTTGTTGTTTGAAGGAACCACTGCAACCATAAGATTGTCGTAAGTTCTTCCCGCTTTAATCATCGAAATCGTCGAGACCATATTCAGGATCAATTTTTCCGCAGTCCCCGCGTTTAACCGTGTAGAGCCTTTTATAAACTCTTCTCCCGTGTCTGCAACGACGAGATAATCCACAAAATCGTAATTTACTGCCCTGCATGATATCAAACTCGTTCTTGCACCGATCGAACGGGCAAATTTCAGAGCGCCCAACACGTAAGGGGTTTTTCCGCTTGCCGATATTCCGATTGCAATGTCGGATTTCGCAAATCCGGCGTTTTTCAAATCTTCCTCTCCTTGCGCCGAAGAATCTTCCGCATACTCTTTTGCTTTGAACATCGCCTCTTTTCCGCCGGCAATAAGAGCATTAAACAGGTTTTCTTCCCCGAAAGTCGGGTAAATTTCCGATGCGTCAAGCACGCCTATCCTTCCGCTTGTGCCTGCACCTACGTAAAATATTCTGCCGCCGTTTTTCACGGTTTCCGTCACTTTGTCGGTAAGCACGGAGATCCGGTGCAGTGCGCTTTCCACCGCCTCAAATGCGCGTTTCGAACTTTGGAACATAAGATAAACGAGTTTTTCCGTATCAAAGTTGTTAATTATTTCTTTTTTCAATTTCTTCCTCCGCCATTTTTATCACGGCTTTTTCAACTTTTAATTTTTGGTTTTCGTATTCGCACTCTCCCAACATCTTACGAACGTATTGCTTGAACCTTTCGGTAAAAAATTCGGAGTGCGCAAAAAACCCTCCGTATGTTCCTATTTCAGGTTTTTCCGTTCTAAGCATCTTTGCGGCAGTGCACACCTCATCCGCAAGTTTTTCCGCTCCGGCATCAAGGATTTCAAAACTTTCTTTCGAATTCAGAACGGTGGCTCCGAAATCCGCAATAAGTTTTGAAGGAAGAGAAGACGAATAAATCTTTTTCAGAATATCCGCGTAGTTATCCGTTTGGAAATAGTTCTCTATCGATTTTGAAAAAAACGTCTCTTTTCCTGTTTGCATATCGAGAAGCCCTCTTTTGATAAATTCCTTTCCGAACCAAAAACCTCCGCCTTCGTCACCGAGCAAATACCCCAATCCCCCTATTTGAAGTTCTTTTCCGGAGTTTTTTCCGTAAACAACCGAGCCTGTTCCGGAAATTACAATTATTCCGTCTCCGTTTCCAAAAAAAGCGTAATGGACGGCCTTAATATCCGGAAAAGCAAAAACTTTTTTTGCAAACCTTTGCAGCTCGCTTTTGAGAGTTTCCCTTGCTTCCGCACTTCCTCCTCCTGACACGGCGCAGGCAATGATACTTGCGCTCTTTCCTTTGAGTCTTTCTTTCAGAAATTCGAGCACCCCTTTGTTTATTAATGGATTTCCGGGTTGAGAAGACACCGAATAGTACTCTGTTTCTCCGTTATCAAAAAATATTCTCGTGCCGCTTCCTCCGAGATCCATTCCTATGTTCATATTCTCCTCAGGTTCAACGTAATCCTGTAGATGTCCGCCCTGTAAACGGCTTTTACGAATTCTATTATTTCTCCGCTCTTTACGAATGTTCTTCTTTCTATGCGCAAAATCGGTTTGCTCGTCGTGATTTTGAGGAGTTTTGCTTCTTCTTCCGCCGGAAGGTCCGCTTCTATCGTTTCCGTCGCATAATAAGGTTGAACTCCGAATTTTAATTTCAATGTTTCGTAAAGCGAGTCCTTTTCGGTAAAATCGGCGAGCAATCCGGGGAACTTTTCTTTCGGAAGGTATGCGTCTTCGATCGCGATTGGTTTGTCGTTCGCAAGCCTCAGCCTTTTCAGGTTGAAAACCTCGTTTCCTTTAAGGACTTCTTTTACAAAAGGGGGTGCGTCAACCAATCCCTTTTTCAGAATTTTCGCCCCTGGGGAAACATTTTTCCTCTTCATCTCTTCGGAGAACCCCAAAAGCCTTTCCGAGGGGTGGTTGAACATTTTATGCGGGACAAACGTCCCTTTTCCGTGCTCTATGTAAAGGATTCCTTCCTCTATCAAATCGCTTATCGCTTTTCTCACCGTGTTTCTGCTTACGTCGAACATTTTGCAGAGTTCCTGTTCGGAAGGTATCTTTTCTCCCCCTTTCCATTTGCCGGATTCTATATATTTCTTTATCAGGTTCTCCACCTGAAAATACAGAGGAACTGCACTATCTCTGTCTAACGCAATATCATCACGTAACGACATACCAACCTCCTTACAAAAAGTATAGGACGAAAATTTATCCGTGTCAAGAGGGAAACGGCCGAAAAATTATTTTATGAGGAAAATTCCGATGACGCCCATTCCTATGAGAAGCAGGAAGGCGTTGATTTTGAATTTGACAAACACAACAAACGCAATCGCTGCGAGAATAAAAGGGACTGCCGAATGGAAAGAGCCGCGAACAATAAGATAAATTGCGCTAATAAGGAGCGCGATTATTACGGGCTTCACCCCGCTGATAAACGCCTTGTAAACCGCTGTTTTACTAAGATTATGCATAACCGATGCGATAAGCACGATGATCGCAAAGGAAGGCGATGCAACTCCGAAAGTCGCTATGATTGCGCCCCAAAATCCTTTCATGTTGTATCCTATGAACGTTGCCATATTTACCGCGATGGGCCCGGGAGTAACCTGCGCGATAGAGACAAAATAAAGGAAATTTTTTATTGTTATCCAGTGCAAGTTTGTTACGAGTTCCCTTTGTATTATGGGAAGCATTGCCTGGCCGCCTCCGAACGTGACGGCGCCTATTTTGAAAAACTCGAAATATATTTTAATGAGTTCTTTCATTCATGTATTCCTTTGTTTTAAAAATTACCCCCAGCGCTCCGCCGATGAGAATCACGTAAATGGGGTTGAGTTTTATGACAAAAATCTCTATGAGAGACAAAACGAAGACGATCACGTAAAATGTGTCAACATTGGAGCGTTTCCAAACGTCCAGCGTAAGGTATGCGATTTCAGCAACGACTCCCGTTAAAACACCCATAAAAAACCTGTGCACAAAAATGTTTTTCACCGCATCCGTAAAATACAGGGAGATGAGGATGATAATAATGAGTGAAGGAAGCACAACTCCCGTTGTTGTGAAAACGGAGCCCAATATGCCGGACTCCTTGTATCCTATGAACGTTGCCATATTTACCGCGATGGGTCCGGGAGTAACCTGGGAAATTGCGAATATTTCGTAAAATGTATCCGCGTCGAGGAGTTTACGCTTTTCCACAATCTCCTGCTTCATAAGAGGAACCATTGCGTACCCTCCGCCGAGGGTAAAAAGCCCTATGTAAAAAAATATTCCTGCCAGTTTAAGTAATCTTATTAGTTTTTTGGGTTTTTTCGAGCTCTTCATAAAGTGTTCTCACCGTTTTGCAAAATACGGGGTGCACGTAGCAGGGAACGATCTCGTTTAAGGGTTTCAGCACAAACTCCCTGTTCTGCATATCCGGGTGCGGAATCGAAAGCCCTTTTTCGTTTATTACGAAATCTTCGTAAAAAATGATGTCGAGGTCTATGATTCGCGGCCCCCAATGTATTTTCCTTACTCTTCCCATTTTCTTTTCTATACTTAACAGCGTTTCCAAAAGTTCGTAAGGGGAGAGGTTTGTTTTGCAGAGCGCTGCGGCATTGAGAAAACCCGGCTGTTCTTTGTATCCGTACGGCTCCGTTTCGTAAAAACTCGAAACTTTTACGATGTTTACGCCTCTTTCTCTCATAAGATTAAGGGCGGTTTCGATGTTCTTCTTCCTGTCTCCCAAGTTCGTGCCTATTGCGATTACCGTTTTACGCACTTGATATTGCCTCCGTTAGTTGCAGAAGTTCTTTGTGCGGTTTTACGTCGTGCACTCTTAAAATATTTGCGCCGTTCAAAACCCCGACGGTATCGGAAACAAGCGTTCCGTAAAGCCTGTTTTCCACGTTTTCTCCCGTTACGGAGCCGATGAAAGATTTTCTGGAAAGCCCTAAAAGCACGGGTTTTTTGAAAATCGTAAACGCTTTCAGATTTTTAATGATTTTGAGGTTGTCCGAAACGCGCTTTCCGAACCCTATGCCCGGATCAATTATGATTTTGTCTATTCCGAAACTTTCCAGCGTGTTTATTCTTTCTTCGAAATAGTCTATAAGTTCCCTTACGACGTCTTCGTAAAACGGGTTTTTTTGCATATCCTTCGGCGTTCCTTTGATGTGCATAACGACAACCGGAACGTCGTATTTCTTTGCCACAAATTTCATCTTGTCGTCAAATCTCAAACCGCTTATGTCATTTATGATATTCGCCCCCGCCTCGATTGCCTTTTCCGCAACCTCCGCCTTGTACGTGTCAATTGAAATTACGGCATCGGGAAATTGTTTTCTTATCGCCGATATTACGGGCAAGACTCTTCTTTTTTCTTCGTCTGCATTCACTTTCTCCGCTCCGGGGCGCGTGGACTCCCCGCCGATATCGATGATGTCCGCCCCCTCTTCAAGCATTTTTTCCGCGTGCTTCAACGCTTTTTCCGTATTTACGTAAAGCCCTCCGTCCGAGAACGAATCCGGAGTTACGTTCAAAATACCCATTAGGAATTTTTTCTTATTGAAGTCAAACGTCTTCCCTGCGATTTTGTAAACGGGAAGAGCATTTTTCTCTATGAGAAATTTTATTGCACTCCGCACTTCCGCAAGCCCGAAGAACGGTTCGAAAGCGAGTTTTTCGTAAACTCTTTGAAACGTCCTTTTCGTCCCCATCAAAACGCAGTCTGTTTTTTCGACTTTCCAACTCGCAACGTCCCTGTGAACCGCAACATCTCCGCCCGCACCGATAAATTCTTGCTTTAATATGTTTGCGCCTTTTGCATTTACGTTTGAAAGTTTTGCGAGTATAAAATCGGATTTCCTTTCGAAAATATCAAAAGCCTCTTTGTCAACTCCGGTTTTTTCGAGTTCCTTTTCGAGGTCTTGCCTTTTTATTATTTGCGGAATCATCTTTTGCCTCCCAGCAATTTTTCCAGGGCAAAGGGGAGGTGTGCCTTCCAATTTCCCCACGAGTGCCCGTCGTTCCACAATTTGACAACGACATTCGCTCCGTTTTTTGCAAAGAGTTTCGCAAAAAATTTGTTCGTATGCACTACGTTCATCGACATATCAAGCCGTGTTTCATATCTTCCCGCATCCATATAAATCTTTTTGTTTTTGAGAGGAGAAAAGTCTTCGTCTTCTTTAAAAAGTAAGACGCCCGACTGCGACACCGCGCCCGCGAATTCGGAAGGGTTTTTCAAAATCGCGGCAACGGAGACAAAACCCCCCAGAGAAACTCCGACCGTAAACTTTTTTCGGAACGAAAAACCTAACATTCTCTCACAGAAAGGAACAACCCTGCCTAAGATGAACTCGTCATAGCGGGAACAGTCCGAATATTCTTTCAGCCTCCTGTCTTTCCTTATATCTACGAATATTCCGTAAACAGGCGGTATTTTCCCTTTGTTTATAAGGTAATCGAGCGTGTTTTTTGCGGCGCCGAACAGAATGTACTCCAACCCGTCCTGAAAGACGAGGGCGATTTTTTCTTTGCGCGTAAACGGCGGAATATAAATGTAAATATCCCTTTTGTACCTGAAATAGATTTTATCCGAAACGGAGTACTTTGCGATGCGCCCATGTTTTATGCTTTTATGGTATTTTGTTGCGATCGGATAGTGGAAGCGGGGCATTCTGAGTTCCGAACTGAAACCGAACCCCCCTTCGCTTACGAACGGATTTTCCGCATCGAGCATTTCCTTTCCGTCAACGACGAATTTGTAATCGAAGCGTGCGTTGAGCGGAAACTCTTTTTCCAGCACCCAGAGGTCTTCCCTCTTTGCAATCATCCTCTCGGGCTGAAAATTGTTGAAGTCGCCCTTCAAAAAAACGTTTTCAGCCTCGCCGCAGTAAGTAAAAACAACCTTATTCCCGTTTATCTCAATCATATCAACCTCATTTTATTAAATTTCATTTCATTATAGAATAAAGCGATGAAAATAAAACTCATAGCGGTGGGCAAATTAAGGAAAAGATACGTAAAGGAAGGCGTTGCGGACTACGTTTCCCGCATAAAACATTACGTTCCTTTTGAAATTATTGAAGTAAAAGAGGGAAAAACGGAACAGTATCTTTCGAAAGACGCGTTCAACGTCATTTTGGATATGAGGGGAAAGACGTTTTCTTCCGAAGAATTTGCCGAATTTATCCGAGACAAAATGATCAAAGGAAAGAGTCTGGCATTTTTCATAGGAGGCGCGGAAGGATTCAATGATTCCGTTCGCAAAAAAGCGGATATTCTTATCTCGTTTTCCAAAATGACTTTCCCTCACGAACTTGCGAGGCTGATGCTAACAGAGCAGATTTACAGGGCGCTAACGATTATAAAGGGCGAAAAGTATCATAAGTGATTGTGATTTTAACACTTTACCGTATAATCGTTTCAAAAAGATAAAAACGAGGAGGCGTATGAAACGAATAAAATTCGGAAAAAACGATATTTACGAAGCGGTAATTTATAAAAAAGAAGGAGTGAACAAAAACCTAACATCCCCACCCTTTATACCTATGTAATCCAAAAGATCCGATATTAATCTTTGCTCCGTTTTTAAAGCGGTTGTAATTTATAACTATGATAAACAGGATAAGAAACCGTTCCGATGAAATAATGTAAGGAAAGTTGTTTGTATTGTTTGCCGCAGTTATAATTTATGTCTCGCTCAATAAAATAATGAAACTTTTTCGTCACGCCAAGGCATTCCCTTTTTGTTCTCACTCTGAGATGTATTTGCTCAGGATAACAATTGAAAAGTCACTCTGGACCCTGTTCTGCACTTGTTTCAGCATTTCAAAGTTGTCGTCCTGCCCTCCTTTCCTCGCCGAAGGCGAGCACTTGTTTCAGGATCTCAAAGTAGTAGTCATTCCGAACTCGTTTCGGAATCTCGTTTTTTGAATTTTCTTTGTCATGCTGAATTTATTTCAGCATCTCGATTTTAATAGGAGTTTCGAGGAAAATGTGTTCCCTCGATTCTAAGACCCTGAATTAATACATTTCAGGGTGACGGGACAAAAATGTCCTCCTGGTACCCGGTACTAAGC
>JAGHAO010000214.1 GCA_021161495.1 Caldisericaceae bacterium
CACCGTATTCCCCCGTCGAAGTTTTTAACCTTAATACGAAGAAATTTTCTTGTTTACTGGGCTGCACAAAAAGTAAATACGAAAAAGCATACGAGTTTCACCTATCTCCCGACGGAAAATACATTGCGTATGCAGGAGGAGATGTTGAAGTTTTCCCCGACAACAGAACAGCGCTTTACATAAAAAATATCGAAACGGGAAAATTGAAGATGCTTGTTAAACCGTCGAATTTTAACCGGAACGACAAAACCGATTTTATTTTTGACGTGCATTTTGTAAGTTCCGGCAAAAAGATTGTCTACTCAAGAGAAATTGACTCTGGCAAAGGGAAATCCGTTATAAAATATTTTGTAACCGATCTCGAAGGAAACAGCAGGGAAATCACGGAGGAAGAAGCGTTGAAACTCGTTCCGTATGATCACTATCTTCTCGAAGCGGAACTCAAAAAATTGTTGAACAAAAGTCTTTATATTGATGCGGTTTTGAAGAAATGCGGTAAGATCGTATTTACGGCTTACGATGAGGAAAAAGGCGGCGAAAAACTATACATCTGTGATACCGATTTCTCTCATATTCTTAAAACGGGCATCTCAAATCCCAACTTTATGGAATTTTCGGATAGTTGCAAATTTACCTGTCAAGTATTGGAAGAGAAAGATTGGTATCTGATAGATGCGAAAACCGGTGCCAAAACGAGTTTGGGCGAACTTCTCGGAAGAAAAATAGACGACGCAATTTTCGTAAGTTCCGAATAAAACTTTTATTCTGAAATTGTTTTATCTTACGGGATAAAATTGTTTATCCTTTGTAATTGAGATACTCCTCGTTTTTGATCTTCCCGTCCGGTCTGAACGTTACCCCGATTGCGTCGAACGGGCATACTTTGATGCAGGTGGTACAAAGAATACATTCGGAAGAAAGGATTCTTTCCCCTTTATTTTTATATGTAAGGAGTTTTATATCCATCGGGCAATTTATTTCGCACAGTTTGCAATCCCTGCATTTTTCTTTATCTATCTCGATTTTTAAGAGGGAAAAACGCGAAGGGATTTTCATTATCAGGGAGACAGGACAGAGGTATTTGCAAAATGCTCTGTTATCTTTAAGAACTGCGGCGAGAATTATTCCGCTTATGTAATAAAACGCATTTCCTATGATTAGCCAGAGAAACGCGGTTTTAGGCTCGAGCAGAAATTTGCCTTTGCCGAGAATAAACCAGAAATAGAGCACGATTGAAACGGATACTGCAAGGTGAATGTATCTGAGAGATTCCAATTTTTTAATCCTTCCGCTTTGTGGTTTTTTCCACGGAAGGAAATCGAGCACCATTGCAGTCCAGCATGCCCACCCGCACCAACCTCTTCCGAATATTAAAGGACCTGCGATTTTTGCGATAAAGTAGTGCAATGTGGCACCTGCAAATATGCCCGCAAGCAGATACGCAACAAAACCTTCTATTTGCATATTTTCCGATTTCAATAATCCGAGATACCCTACCATATAAATGCCTATCAAAAGCTGGGCGATGCGGCGCCCCATAAGACTTTTATCTTTTGGTATCGATAAGTTTAGAAACAGCCCGATTCCCAGAGCAGAACCCAAATATCCGAAGTTGAAAATGTAGAATAAATTTCTTGTTTTAAGGTAAAGAGCAGCGGCGATTACATAAAATGTTGCAGCGAGTATAAGCGGAATCCTTACCGTCCCTTTGCTTATATTCCGCCTGCCATATGAATTATTATCTCTCGATCTATTCCTTCCTCTCATCGGATTTTCCTCTTTCTTCTTTCGTAAGTTCTTCAATTTTGCGTTTTTCCCATTCCTCGTTTAAAAATCTTTCTTTTATAAATACACGATAGGCATGGAAAATAATTGCAATTCCCCAGAAAACCGTGACCCAGTAGAACCACAGATCTTTTGGTGACGTAACAAGGTTAATAATGAGTAGAATAATATTTGTTATGATATACGAGGAGAGATGCTTGTAAAAATGTTTCAACTCCATAACTCTTTTTATTGCTTCTTCTTTGTTCATTTTTTCGCCTCCTTAATTTTATTTAATATTCTTTCTATTTCGTCCAGATACGAAATAAACTTTTCTTTCCCTTCTTGCGTAAGAAAATACTGCGTCTTGGGGCGTTTTTTAACAAAGGTTTTTCTTATTTCAACAATATTCTCTTTTTCCAATTTTGCAAGATGCGAGGAAAGATTGCCGTCCGTAAGGCCTGTTCTGTTTTTTAGCGAGGTAAAATCGATTCCCTCTTCCGTTGCAATTGCGGTAAGAATTTTTATCCGCGCCGGCGAACCGAACAGTTTTTCATTCATCTATCCTCTACCTCTTACGAGCTCCGTTAAAGACGGAATTATAAGCGAAAGTCCCAAGAAAACGCCCGAAATCAAATATTGATAATGAGGAAAAGCACCGGCGAGAGGTATCCCCACAAGCACAAGAACGCCGCTACGCATAAAGGACTTGAGAGAAAGATACTTGCCTACCGCAAACAAGATAAATGCGTATGCAATGATCCAGACTGCATAAATCTTTTCAACCGGAACAGGGTTTATGCGTTGGGGCAGAATTTGGACAAATGCGGCAACAAGAAGGGCAAAAAGGGTAAAAGAGCCTATAAAGTTGTGAAACGCTATCTCAACTCTCCCTTTGCCGCCGCTCGAACGTATTTTCGAAGCAACAGGAATTACCGTTGACAAGACAACGAGAATGCCGAGCAAAACCCAGGGCATCCCAAATAACCTTCTGAGATTTTTCCAAACCAAAACTTGGAAAATCACATACGAAATGAAAACCGACACTCCGACGCCGCAGAATATCTGCCAGAGGACATCCATATAAGCCGACGTCCTTTTCAGCGTTTCTTTTACTGCTCTAATGCTTTCCAACGCTTCTTTCAGTTCTTTTTCTTCCATTATTTACCTCCATTTTACAAATTACTTTGTTTTACAAAGTATATGAATATAAATTTTTTTGTCAAGGTTTTCCGAATAGTTTTATCAAACGCGTTTTTAAGTACCTTCTATGCTGTTAATCAAGCCTTCCGCCTGAAAACTGAGGTATCCGTTTTTGCTTATTATGATGTGGTCGAGCACTTTGATGCCGATGATGTTTCCCACTTCGACAAGCCTGTTTGTGATGAGTTTGTCTTCCTTGCTCGGAACGAGGCTTCCGGAAGGGTGGTTGTGCACGAATATGATGCTTGCCGCCCTGTCCGTTATTGCGTCTGCGAAAACTTCTCGCGGGTGGACGAGGCTTCTGTTCAACGTACCTATGAAAACAACTCTCTTTTTAATCAGGTTATTTGCCCCGTCCAGAGTGAACGTAAGGAAGTATTCCTGTTTCTTGTTTTTTAAATCTTCGGCAAGTTTTACGATGTCCGCTGCGCTGCTGATTTTTACCGTTTCCTTCAATAAAATCCTTTTCGAAAATTCGATTGCAGCCAATATTTGAGATGCCTTTGCAAGGCCTATTCCTTCGATGTTTTCCAGATTTTTAAGCGTCAGGTTGTTAATGTCTTTTTCCGCCAATTTTAAAACCTCTTTTGCTATTTGAAGTACATCCTTCCCTTTTACGCCTTTTCCGATGAGAACGGAGAGCAGTTCCACATCCGATAATGCTTTGACTCCTTTCTTTTGCAATTTCTCTCTCGGCCGGTCAAACTCCGGAATGTCCGTAATCTTCTTTCGCAAGCGGTTCCTCCTTAATATCACGCTGTTTTTTCTTCAATATAATCCTTCTCTTCGAAATTTCAAAATAAAAGACGTTTTTGAAGTTTGGAAATAAAGATTAACGGGATAAAATAAAAACAAATATTGTTAAAAGAGGAAATGTATGGCGATAAAAAAGACGCAACTTTACAGTCATTTGTGGGATGCGGCAAACGCGCTGAGGGGCGGGCTTGACGCAAGCGGTTATAAGGATTACGTGCTTACGATTTTGTTTGTAAAATACGTAACTGACAGATACAAGGGCGACCCTTACGCGGATTTCGTTGTTCCGGAAGGCGGAAGTTTCGACGACCTCGTTGAGGCGAAAGGAAAGCCTGACATAGGAGAGAGGATAAACAAAGTCCTTGCGAAGTTGGCTGAGAAAAACGCCCTGAAAGGTGTAATCGACTCGGTGGATTTCGATGACAGCACAAAATTGGGCTCAGGCAAGGAAAAAGTGGACAGGCTTACAAAACTCATCGCCATATTCGAAAATCCGGAACTGAACTTTTCTAAAAACAGGGCGGAAGGCGACGACATACTCGGCGATGTTTACGAGTATTTTATGAAGAAGTTCGCAACCGAAGCGGGCAAAAGCAAAGGGCAGTTTTACACACCTGCGGAGGTTTCCAGAATAATCGCGAAAGTTATCGGAGTTAGAAATGCGACTTCATCGGAGCAAACGGCATACGACCCCACGTGCGGTTCCGGTTCGTTGCTTTTGAAAGTTGCCGATGAAGCACATGTCGATATATCGATATACGGGCAGGAGATAGACATCGCAGTTGCAAACCTCGCCAGAATGAATATGATTCTTCACGGAAAGCCGGATGCGGTAATAGAACAGGGCAACACTCTCGCGAACCCGAAGTTCAAAGAAAAAGACGGCAGTTTGAAAACATTCGATTTTGCCGTTGCAAACCCTCCGTTCTCTCAAAAAAATTG
This sequence comes from Caldisericaceae bacterium, assembly GCA_021161495.1. Lineage (GTDB taxonomy): Bacteria > Caldisericota > Caldisericia > Caldisericales > Caldisericaceae > AUK232. The sequence continues at coordinate 4,666 of JAGHAO010000214.1, forward strand.
GCTTCAAGGCGTTAATCCGGAAAATGATCCATACAAAAGGTTCGAGTTCGGAATACCGCCTGCGAAAAACGGAGATTATGCCTTTCTCCTGCACCTCATAAAATCGCTGAAACCCGACGGAAAAGGGGCAATTGTTTTGCCGCACGGAGTTTTGTTCAGGGGAAATGCGGAGGCGAAAATAAGGAGGGAACTCGTGAGAAGGGGATATATAAAAGGGATAATCGGGCTTCCGCCGAATCTGTTTTACGGCACGGGAATCCCTGCAATTATTTTGGTGATAGACAAAGAAAACGCCGCCGCAAGAAAAGGTGTTTTTATGATCGATGCTTCGAAAGAATTCAGGAAAGACGGGCCCAAAAATCGCCTCAGAGAAAGAGACATCCATAAAATTGTAACAACTTTTGCCTCTTTCAGGGAAATACCCGGATACTCCCGAATGGTTCCGCTGAGCGAAATAGAAAGCAACGATTACAATCTGAACATTCCCCGATACATCGAAAACATCGAAAAAGAAGACATTCAGGATATTTATGCGCACCTTCACGGAGGGATTCCGAAGAGCGACATAGATG
>JAGHAO010000185.1 GCA_021161495.1 Caldisericaceae bacterium
CCACTTTCCCCACCGCGGTAAAACTTTCTCCTCCCAAAGGAAAGGTCATAGAAACTCTGATAGCCAACGGTGCGGAGTGCGAACCGTATCTTACTACGGATTACAGAACAATGCTTGAATTTACCGACGATGTGATTGACGGCTTCCTTGTGGAGATGAAGGTTACGGAGGCAAAGCGCGGATTTATTGCAGTCGAAGATAATAAAAGCGACGCTGCCGAAAAACTTGACAAACGCATTAAAGAACGTGGGATTCGTAACGTTGAAGTTGTTCTCGTAAAAACGAAATATCCGCAGGGCGGGGAGAAACAACTCATCAAAGCGGTAACGGGAAGGGAAGTTCCCGCCGGTGGTTTGCCTCTTGATGTCGGTGTGGTGGTTCAAAACGTGGGTACTTTAAAAGCAATCTCCGATGCGATATTGAAAGGAAAGCCTCTTATAGAGCGAGGAACAACGGTTTCCGGAACAGCCATTAAAAACCCGGGCAATTACATTATCCGCATAGGAACGCCCGTAAGGGATGTAATTCAAAATGCCGGCGGGCTTACAAAAAAATTGAGAAAATTGATATTCGGCGGTCCGATGATGGGCCTTGCGCAGTCCACCGTTGATGTTCCCGTGATAAAAGGAACTTCCGGGATACTGTTTTTTGGCGATGAAGCGCTTGAAATGGCACCGCAGGAGGAGTCTCCCTGCATCAGGTGTTCGAGGTGTGTTGACCACTGTCCCATAGGGCTTATGCCGTTGCTTATAGACCATGCGTGGAGGCGCAAGGATTTAAAAGAAGCGGAGGCATTGAATGCAACCGATTGTATCGAATGCGGAACTTGTTCTTATGTCTGCCCGTCGAAAAGGCACCTTACCGAAAATATCAGGCTTGCAAAGCAGGCGATTATAAAGCAAAGAAAAATAGAGGCAGCCAAACAAGCGGCATTTGAAAAATTGAAGGCATTGAGAGAGAAGCAGGCAAAAGAAGCTGCAGCCAAGAAGCAACAAGAAGCAAAAGGAGGTAAAGAAAATGGATGACAAGATGATTGACCTTGTGGTAACCTCCTCTCCGCACATAAGAGATAAGGTAAAAGTTCCCCAAATTATGCTGGATGTGATTATGGCACTCATACCGGCAACTATTGCGGGTCTTGTGTTTTTCGGTACCAAACATACTCTCGGGGTAATACTGATCTCTATTTTAAGTGCGGAAGTCGCGGAACTTTTAGGTGCGTGGATGTTTAGAAAACCGATTTCCGTAAAAGATTTTTCCGCCATAGTTACGGGGCTCTTGCTTGCGTTGGTTTTACCGCCTTCATCTCCTTATTGGATGGTAATAGTCGGTGCCTTTTCCGCTGTGATATTGGGAAAATGGGTTTTCGGCGGAATTGGTTCAAACCCGTTTAACCCTGCTTTGGTGGGTCGTGCGGTGCTTATGATTTCATGGCCCGTTTATATGACAAGATGGTCAAAGCCGTTTGCGCCGGTCTTCGGCTCGAATGCCGTTACTACCGCAACGCCTCTTAATATCATTAAACTTCACGGTTTTTCACAATTGCTATCTCAATATGGAACACGTGCAAATCTTTACAAAGCATTATTCATAGGAAATATCGGAGGCTGTATAGGGGAAACTTCCGCTTTGCTCCTTCTTATCGGTGGTTTATACCTGATAATAAGGGGCGTAATCGACTGGAAAATCCCGGCTGCCTACATAGGCACTGTTTTCGTGCTTTCTCCTCTGTTCGGAAGAGATCCTCTGTTTTCCATACTTGCAGGCGGATTATTTTTGGGTGCGTTCTTTATGGCAACAGACTATAGTTCTTCTCCGATAACTTCCAAAGGGAGGCTCTGGTACGGCATTGCTCTCGGCTTTATGACTGTTATTATAAGGCAGTTCGGTACATATCCGGAAGGCGTTATGTTCTCAATTTTAATAGTCCAACTCTTTGTGCCTTTCTTTGACAAACTTTTGCCTCATGTTTACGGGCACAGAAAAGAGGTGAAAGCATGAATAAGATTACCAAACTTACCATAGTTTTGGGGATTGTGAGCGCAATTGCGGGTGGAGTGCTTGCAGGAGTTTATCAGATGACGGCACCTGTTATTCAGGCGCAAAATATCAAGGAATTACGTGCCGGGCTTTCCGAGGTTTTTCCCGGAAGTTACAAATTCGAAGAGTTTAAGGGTACGTTAAACTCTCCGGATCCTGCGGCTACGTTCGGTAAGATTTATCTTGTAAAGAAAGACGGAAAACTTGTGGGAATGATTATTGATGTCACGACCCCGGGAGATCAAGCACCCATCGAAATGCTTGTCGGGGTAAATAAGAACGGAACGATTAACGGTGTAAAAATTTTGAAAAGCTTGGAAACTCCGGGGCTCGGTGCAAATGCAAACAATCCGCATTACTATGTAAATAAAGAGAAAAAGATAACATTTTTGGGACAATTCAAAGGGAAAAAGATTACTGATCCGTTTGTTCCCAAAAAAGATGTTATAGCATTAACCGGAGCTACGATAACTTCGACTGCCGTTTCGAAAGGAGTTAAGGCAGCAGGTGTTGCCGCATATGATTATATGAATAAGGAGGCGGGTTCCTAATGAAAAAATTAAAGATTATCTGGAACGGAATCGTCCCGTCAAACCCTGTTTTGATACTCGCAATTGGGCTTTGTTCTGTTGTTGCCGTTACGAATTTTGTGAAGAATGCGCTGCTTATGTCTTTTGCGTTTAGTTTTGTCCTCATACTTTCCGAGGTAATTGTATCCTCTATAAGGAAATGGATTCCCGACGAAATCAGAGTTCCTATCTTTGTTGTCGTAATTGCAACATTTACTACGATAGCCGCACTTCTTTCCCATGCGTACTTTCCTGCTGTTTATGACGCCATTAAACTTTACATCCTTCTTGTTGTTGTAAACTGCATTATTATAGGGCGTGCAGAGGCGTTTGCCTATAAAAACGGGATTTTTGATTCTTTGCTTGACGGAATTGGAATGAGCATCGGATACAGCTGGGTTATTATTGCGATTGCGGTGATCAGGGAACTGTTCGGAAATGGCACCATTGCCGGTTTAAGAATAATGCCTCAAACTTATCAACCTGCACTTGTTATGATTTTACCTCCTGCCGGTTTTCTTGTTTTAGGCGTGCTTGTGGGTTGGCTTGAATGGAACATAAAGAGAAAGGAGGCCAATAAGAAATGACTTACCTTACCGGTTTGCTAAAAATATTTGTTGCATCAATGATAGTAAACAATATCATATTGATGCAATTCTTAGGCCTTTGCTCTTACATAGGGCTTACGGATAATATGAGTGCTTCCGTTGGAATGGGGTATGCCGTTACTTTTGTTACGGTGATGGCAGCTGCGGTTACATGGATGATCGATCACTGGATACTTATACCTTTCCATCTGCAACCGTTCTTGCAGATAGTATCATTTATTCTTGTTATCGGCTCTCTTGTAAGCCTTGTTGAGATATACCTTAAGAAGATGTCTCCCAATCTTTACAAAGCGATGGGAATTTACCTGCCTCTTATTGCAACAAACTGTTTGATTTTAGGTGTAACTTTTGTTATATCAATGCATAAACTTGATTTTATTCAGGCTCTCGTCGAGGCAATCGGAACTGCGCTCGGGTATTTTATGGCGATGTTGATACTTGCGGGTATAAGGGAAAGGCTGAAAAATTCGGAACTCCCAATGTTTTTCCAAGGGAAAGCAATTGCTTACATTGTCTCCGGAATTGCAGCCCTTGCTTTTATGGGATTTCAAGGTATGATTAAATAGAGGGGTGCTAATATGAAGACAGTTATAATATCCATAATTGCAGTTGGCGGTTTCGGGGCACTTTTCGGGTTTTTATTGGGCGTTTTTGCGGAGAAGTATAAAGTTGAGGAAAATCCTCTCGTAAAAGCAATTTATGAAGTTCTGCCCCACGGTGAATGTGGTGCTTGTGGGTTCCCAGGCTGCCATCCTTGTGCGGAAGCGATAGCGGAAGGTAGGGCACCTGTTACGGCTTGCGTCGTGGGAGGCGCTGCCACAGCGGAGAAAATTAAGAAAGTTATAGAGGAGTTTAAAGCGAAACAAGGTGAAAAGTAGATTTGCAATTCGAGTTGAAATTTTTTGAAAATGTAATATAAATAAAGGAAGGGGATTATGAAAAAAATTGTACTATTTTTGGTTATTGTATCGTTAATATTCACGGTAACGGGTAATTTATTTGCTTCTAATAGCGATTCTGTTACTGTTACCGTATCTAATTCCCTTCCTTTTTCTTCTTACAAGGTTATTACTTTTTCTTATACTTTTAAAGATCAAATTTCTCAGAACACGAAGTTTGCCCTCTTTGACAAAGGAGAAGAGTTGCCTTTGCAAATTCTTTCCGTAACAGGAAATACCGTTAATTTTAGAACAGTTCTTAGTCTGAAACCTTTGTCTTCTGAAATGTTAATTCTTAAATACGGCAATAATATTAAAACAAATTACAAAAATATTTTTGCTCCTAACTTCAGCGGAACGAAATTTGTGGGCATAGGTAGTGAAAATCTGTTTATTGTATCTTTAAAAGATAATAATAAAGTAAAAGTAGTTAGAAACAACGGTGATGTAATTTTTGACGAAATATTATCCGAGAAAGAAACCAAGGTAATTTCCTTGCCTGAGAGGGATACGATTTTTTCGATTACCTCTTCTTTCCCGATTTTTGCGGAAGTAAGTTCATTAAAACCCGGTTGTTTGAAAAACAGTTCCGATGATGTTTCATCTGTGTTCGGCACATATTTTATTCTCTATATTCCGAAAGAAGTCGTTGTTTCTTCGTATACCGTTACTCATTTGAATATTAAAACCCTTTCTGGAAAAACAATTTGTTCCAAAGTTTTGCCTGCGCGCGGTCAATACAAAAATTTTGATTTGCAACCGGGATTTTACGAAATTTCTGCGGATAATCCCGTGACAATACAGTTCGGATGCGAAGACGATAATATCTATGCTGTTAATTACGGAAGTTTAAACACTTTCAAAGGAGTCTCTTACGGAAACATAGTTTGTTCGGCACTGTTTCCGAATACGAAGATAAGGGTAAAAACGGTAAATAAAACTTATTCGGAAATAAGTCTTGAGAAAAGAGGAGATTATATATATAAAGAAGTTATTACGACTTTTGAAGATGAAAAAACCGAGACAGCACCTATTTATATTACTTATAATAACCCGGTGCTTATATATTCCGATGCAAACCACGGAAATATTGGTGGAGAACAGATCCCGTCAATTTACGGTAATGGCAGAGTGTTTAGTTTCCTTACCGGTAAAATATTTAATTTCAATGGTTTAGTTCACCGAAGGAAGGTAGTTGTTATCCCTTTAGAGGAGAATACCTCCGTGGTTGTAAACGGCAAAAAAATTCTTCTCGAAAAAGCACTCTCACCAAGAGTTTTTCTGTTTCCCAAATCATATACCCCGGTAAGTATCGTTTCAGATAAACCGATTTCCGTTTTTGATATAGGAATGGCTACTTCCATTGAATTCCTTTCGATGTTGATTCCGATTCGGGACAGCGGTTCTTTTTCGATTGCAGTAAGTAAATCGGGACAGGCACCTCCTGTTGGAAATAATACCAATAACGGAACTTCTTCCCAAAAAGGAGGATGGTTATCCGTATTGGGAAAATATGTTTCTCCCGTAGGTGCATTTTTCACCGGAATATTTACCAATGCACAAAAAGTTCCCTGGATTAAAAACATATTTGACACAGTAAAAGAATTCGGTGCTTCAATATCACCTTATTTGCGGACTGCTTCAAAGCAGATAATTAATTTGTTTTTACCGGCTGCTGATATGGTTTATCCTTATGTTCATAATTATTTGCCTAATCTTTCCAAAGAGCAAATTGCAGCAATTATTTTTTATCTGCTTATTGTGTTTATCATTATTCTTTTAATCCCGAAAAGAAGAAAAAAGAATCTACCCGTGGTGAAGGTTAAAGAGGGGGAAGAAATAAAGAAAAAGAGTCAGCTTGCGTTTAACGTAAAGACAATTGAAGAAAAAAGTAGTGGCGTTAAGTACGGTGCTGTCGGAAAACCCAAAACATTGGCTCCCCGGAAAAATGAGCCCGAAAAAGAAGCACCTACGAAAGGTACTGCAAATTTACCATCTCAGGCGCCTCCGTTTAAGAAGCCTTATGTAAAACCGCAGGAAACTACCGGAAAACCGGGTCTCGGGTCGCAAATATCCGCACTTTATAAGAGACCAAATCCCTCTTCTTCGAGTGAAGAATTAAAACTTCATAAGGAATCTCCCTGGGCTTCAAAAAAGGAAACCCCCGTTCGGAAACCTGAGAGTTCCGTTGAAAGTCAGGGAAAGAGTCCGGAATCTGTTGCACCTTCAAAGGATATTAAAAAACCCTTATACGCTCCTCGGCAAAAAGCGGAACCTGTAAAAAGTGAAGTGCAAGAGACGAAAGAAGAAATACAAGGCAGTGGGATTCAAGGTAAGAAGTTCGTTGTAAAAGATTCTCTTTCCGGTGGAGCGGTGGAATCCGCACCTGAAAAAGAAGTTCCTGCTATCAATAAATCGGAAACTCCCTTGGAAAAAGAAGTCGAGAAAAAACCGAAGACAACTTTTGCACGTCTTTTCAGGCATAAAGTAAAACCTGTTCCGGAAGAAGCCGGGAAAAGCGAACCTGAGAAGAAAGTGGAAGTTCCAAAGCGGAAGGAACACTTGCCTCAAAAAGAAGTTGAGGTTTCAAAGGAAGTTGAACACCCTGCCGAATCCGCATTTGCAAAACTTTTCAAACCTTCAAAGTCTGTTTCCCCGGAACCGATTAAAGAAGAAACCAAAAAGGAAACCACGGTCAATGAACCCGTTAAACCTGTCGAACAAAATGTAAAAGAAACTCGGGAAGAACCTAAAAAGGAAACGCCTATTCCTGTGCGCACCTCGCTTGATGAACTTCTTGCCCGTGTAAAGGAAGTTAGCGAAAAGCAATCTTCTCTGAAAAAAGAAATAAAAGAGGAAACAACAGACAAAGGGAGGAGTATCGAACCTGCAGAAGAGGCGAATGTTAAGATTAAAAAAGAGGCGGAAAAACTCGGAAAAGTCGGAATACGTGCGGGAAGTTCCGTGGTTCTTGACAGAGATAGTGTGGATATACTGATTCATAAAGGCCTTATGAAGCATATGGGAAGGATTTTTATATCTGCAAAGGAACAAGCAACAATTGATAATGAGATAAAGGAAAAATACAGATTTGGAGTAATTTCGCTTACTCCCATAGAACTTCGAATTGCTGAAGACCTTGCAAGAAGAATTAGTGCGAAGAAGTCTACGGGAGAAATTCTTTTAATTGCGAAAAAAGTGGGAGTCAAGCAGATTCTTGTTAACGACGATCCGAAAATAAAAGACTACCAGGGGATAAAGATAATAAACGTTCGGGAGATTGCGGAATAAATTATTTTCTAAACAAAAGACTTAAAATTAAAGTTGCGACAATGCTCAATATTATACTCGTCATAATGGGTATATAAATTACAAAATTATCCCTTTTAATTACGATGTCTCCGGGCAGCCTAAATAATCTCAGGTGCATTTTGCCGAGACCTATTGCAATAATACCCAATACAACAAATATTAATCCCATCTCGATTAAAATCTTTCCTATTTTCATATTTATATTATAACTATGATTTTATGTTTCGAAAATATTGACGCAAAGTTGCCAAATAAGAAACCGTATATAAGTTTTTGTAAGTATTAATCACATAATTATATTTTTGACATAATAATTGCCGTTTACCTGCATAAACACCGAATTTCTCAGTATATACCCTTAGAAAGTCTTTAAAGGGTTAAATATGCGAAATTTTATTCGAGAGTATATTTATAACAAAATTGTCGATTTCGCCCTGTAAAATGCGTAAAAACGCTATATTTTTTGTCAGTGTTTATCGAGGTTTCTTATGGGTGGCACGAAAGAATCCGGGTTTGTCGAATTATGAATTCAAAAGTAATAATTGAAGAAACCCTCTATTTAAGCCAAAATAGGTTTCGGGTTTTTCGAATACGTAAGTTAAATTTCAAAGAACACCCCGCAAACCGCATAAGTTCGTAAAAACTCGATATTAATCATATCTCCCTACCCAAAATGTCTGCTTAGTACCGGGTACCAGGAGGACATTTTTGTCTTATCACCTTGAAATGCCTCTTTTTCCTTGTCCTGAGGTGTTTCCTTTCCGTCACTATAAAATGCCTTTATTCAGGGTCATAAATCTAAGAAACACATTTCCCTCGAAGCTCCTATTCTCTCTTTTGTCACCCTGAAGTGTCTTTGTTCAGGGTCTCGTTTTTTGTTCCTTTATCAAAGTGTGTCCCAAAGGCGAAAAAATACGAGACTCTGAAACAAGTGCTCGCCTTCGGTGAAAAAAAAAAAAAATGAGTGCAGGATATGGTTCGAAGTCGAATGTAAAGAATACTTGTTTTATATTACGTCTTTTCCCGTTGCTGCGGGAACGATTTTTACAAATTTCACGCCTCGCAACTTTGAAAATTCTTTTGAAAAAGAGTAAATTCTTTTTACTTCTCCTCGCAAAACGGTTATCTCCATACAATTTATTTTATTTATATGCACGTGTGATGAAAACAAAACTTCTTTCAAATAGTTGTGCTGAATATCCACGATTTTATCTGTAAGCAGGGGCATTTTATGGTTATAAACGATAACGACAGTTGCCGTGATAATTCCTTCTTTATCCTTCCATGCTTCTTCAAGGATTGCATTTCGCATCAGATCTCTTATTGCCTTGGAACGCTTTGCGTATCCTTTCTTTCTCATAAATTCTTCGAATGCATCAAATAGTTTTTTCTTTATGGAAACTCCGAAACGCACAACTTTGTTATCTTCCATTTTCTACCCTCCAGTGAATTTTTGCAATATCCCTATGATGATACATTATGCATCTTTTACCGTCACGTACAGAATTTTTTTTAACAAATTTTTCCACATATTTTTTAAACACCTCCGTAAATTTATAAAATTCCATAATATTTTTTACTGCGTCGTCTATGTTGTCGTATTCTCTCTTATAGATGTTATGGTTCACTTCAAAATCCGGATTTATACCCATTTCTTTGAGCAAGTTATGAATAATTTCTGCGCTTGAAGGCACATTTCTCTGACGTTCTCCGTATATAATCTCTGCGAGGCGCTCATCCAGCCACTCGCCTTTTCCTGCAAATGTAAAAATAAAAACATCCCTTTTTGTTACGTTATTTATTTTTATAAGTGTGTTTTTAATGTCATAAACACCCAGGGAATTATAACTCACGGAAACATCCGCCTTTCCTATGCGATTTACATCAAATGTTTCAAAATTTGCATTAATCAATTTTATATTCTTCAGCCCTTCTTTTTCACCTTGTTCTTTTGCAATTTTCAGCATTTCCTTTGATACATCTATCCCATATACGTATTTCACTCTTTTTGCAATAGGAATTGTGAGCCTTCCCGTGCCACATCCGATATCAAGCACGGTGTCTGTCTGCCTCAAATTGAATTCCTCAACCTCTCTTTCCGGTGCATCTTTATTTCTGGAAAGCCTCTGAAATCTTTGTGCAGCAATCATATCCCAATATCTTGCAAGACCTCCATTTTCTATCCACATAGGGTATTTTTCGTTTTTCCAGATTTCGTTCCAATTAGCCATAGTGCATCGATAAAAACGCTTTCTCGAGGCTTGTTTGATAAATAGGTTCCACAAGAATATGCCCGTTTATTTTTTCTACCGTGACGGGTATTCCATATACTGATTCGACATTTTCAGAGGTAATTACCTCTATTCCGCCGGAGGCGAATATCTTTCCTTCTTTCATAAGCACAAATCCGTCAGAAAATCTCAAGGCAAGATTTATATCATGCATAACAACAACGGATGCAATATTATGGACTCTGGAGATTCTCTTTATAATATCCATTACTTCAAATTGATTCTTAATATCCAAACTATTTGTCGGCTCATCCAAAAGCATTAGTTTAGGCTGCTGTACAAGTGCCCTTGCAATGACTACTTTCTGAAACTCACCTCCGCTGAGCTCGGTAACATACCTCAGAGAAAGTTTCTCAATGTCTAACATTTTCAGAACATTCCTTGTTATTTCAATATCCTTTTTAGTGGCGTCCCATTTTATATACGGTTTTCTTCCTAAAAGCACCGCATCGAAAACTGTAATAAACGGGGCTTCGGAACGTTGAGGAACATAACTTATCTCCCGTGCAATTTCCGTTCTGCTCATTTTGCTTATCTCTTTTCCATTAATTAATATTTTTCCGCTTTGCACTTTCAATATGCCGTTAATGCACTTTAAAAGAGTTGACTTCCCTGCGCCGTTTACTCCGAGAACGGAAATCACTTTGCCTTTTTCCACTTCAAGGTTTATATGAGACAGTATGGGGATCTTTCCGTAAGAAAAAGCGATATCTCTTACTTCCAAAATCATTATCTTCTCCTCCTTGCCAATATATATAAGAAAAGCGGTGCCCCCAGGAAAGAGGTAATAATGCCGACGGGGAGAATAGCAGGATGAATAAGGATACGCGATAAGGTGCTTGAAACGAGAAGAATCAAGGCGCCCATCAGCCCGGATACGGGCAGGAGGAATCTGTTGTCATTCCCGATTATTCTTCGTGTAATGTGGGGTGCAAGAAGACCAATAAATCCGATAATGCCCAGAAAAGATACGGTTACTGCGGCAATAAGAGAGGAAACGATCATACCTACAATCCTTGTAGTTTCCGTGTTTACGCCAAGCCCTTTTGCAGTTTCTTCTCCGCTTTCCAATGCGTTATAGTTCCACCTATTCAACATAAAATATATGAAACCCGTAAGAACTACTCCGGACATTATGTTTATTTGCCCCCAGGAAGCCCGGGTGACGTCACCGAATAGCCAGAATACAATAGATGCAACTTCCGTATCAGTTGCAAAGCACTCGACAAGCATTGTTCCGGCATTAAAGAGAGAACTCATTGCGATACCTGCGAGAATAACGGCTTCAGGGGATAAATCTCTCCATTTTGCAAGCATAACAATGGTAATTGTCCCGGCAAGGGCGCCCAAAAAAGACCCGATTGTTGTAACAGTCAGGTTATTTACTACAACAGCATCGCCGAAGTTTGATTGAATGACCCCTGTCCCAAGAAATACAATGGAAACGGCGGCACCGAATGCAGCACCCTGAGATATGCCTAATGTAAAAGGCGAGCCTAAAGGATTCCTTAGCACTATTTGCATCACAGCACCGGAAATTGCAAGCCCGAAGCCCGCAACTATTGCAGCGACAATTGCGGGCAGGCGCATATTGATGATAACAAGGGAAGATTCACTTCCTGCGGCTTTCCCGAATATAGATTTAATTATATCTTTCACTCCTATATGTATGGGACCTACAGAGACTGCCCATACGGAGCAGAGGATAATAAGTATGAGCAGTCCCAAGCCGAAATTTGTCTTTCTCTGCGTATATTTACTATAATTAATTTTTGCCGAAGCTGAGTTTTTTGAAACCACCGAATTCACCTTTCATCTCTTTATATACAGGTTTTCCCACCAAGAATGTGTAAATCTCATCTGCCTTTTCCTCCGGGTTAATATCCTTGAACTCTTCCGGATACAAAACTTTACCAATGTAATATGCATCTGCAAGTGCGGTGCCAATATTTGTAGTGTAGAAATTGTAAGGAAGCAGCCCGTATAAGTTAGCGTTTTTTACTGCTTTAAGCGATTGAAGCGCGGGATTTTGAAAATCTTTTTTGCAAAGATTATATCCCCCTTCGTCAATAAAGATGTAATCCGGATCCCACTTGACAAGTTGCTCTTTATTAATAAAAAAGTGCATACTCTCTTTTCCCAAACTATCCGCTACGTTTTTTGCGGAAACTGCTTGAAACGGAGGATAACCCGAAATTGTGCTATCTATACCGTGCATCCCCTTAGAGCTGATACCTCCCACATAAACAGTAGGTTTGTCAGTTTGTGTTGCGGCATTTGCCCTTTTGTTTAAATCGTCCAGAGTGTTTTTGATAAAGATTGTAACGTCTTTTGCACGCTTTCCCTTGTTTAGCACCTTCCCGATTATATCAAGGGATTTGAAAATTTCATCTGTGTAAAACGTTGCACGTTTCCCGTAGGAAAGCACAACGACCGGAATATTTACTTTCGCTTGATATTCATCTGCTTTTTCTTTTTCCATATATGTAGCAAATATAACATCTGGATCTATCTTTGTAACAAGTTCCGCATCGGGGCCGTTGCCTATTGCACCGGGACCGCCGAGGCCGCTTACCGGAAGGTTTAAGAGCTCCGGGTATGCCAAAATATAGGGTCTTCCTCCGGGTCCCCACTTTTTCTCGCTTTGCTCTATTCCCACCACTTTGTCTTCCGCTTTCATATATACGATTAATCTCAGTGCTCCGGGTCCGGAACATACAATTCTGTTTACGTTCTCCGGAACTTCCACGGTTCTTCCCGCCATATCGACAACCTTTTTCGTCTCGGTCATCGATGGCTTAACGCTTTTTCCACATCCTGAAAATACCGAGGCAAAAATCACCATCAATACCAAAATTATTGCAAACTTCTTCATATTTTCACCTCATCGTGTTATTTTTTTTATATTAGTGTTATTTTTGTTGCATTAATAAAAACACCTTAATCTTCAAAGGTGTTTTTATATTTACAACTACTTATTGTTTATCGTATTTTTCCAGCGCTTCCATAAGTTCGTTCATCTTCTCTACGATTCCGAGCGAAGGCTTTACATCAAGTAACGGCATCACATTCGGTTCGTATTCGAACAATTTCTCTTCGTACGGGAGTTCGAATACTTCATCAAATATGTCCATTTCGTCTTTCATTATTTGCTTTACCTTTTCCAGCTCCTTTGAATCGTTTGAACGAACTCTGTTAATCAGCAGATACAGGTGAGGAATATTTATATCCTTGGCGAGTTTCGCGGCGTGTTTTGCAACCTGAACAGAGTTAAACGTTGCGTCCGTCACTATTACTACATGCCTAAACCCCTGTGCGAGTGCTCTTCCGAAATGTTCCACCCCTGCTTGCGTATCCATAAGAATTATTTCATTATTCCTCAAATTTATGTATCTCACGATTGCTTCGAGAAGCGCGTTCTCAGGGCACAGGCATCCCGTTGCCGCTTGCACGACCGTGCCCATAACCAACATATTAATACCATCGGGCCCTTTTATGCCAAACCGCTCCACTACATCGGATACATCCGGGTTGAGGGTGAGCATAAGCCCCCATCCCTCACCCGGGCGTGCGCCTGTTTTTTCTTCGATATAATCAAGATTTTTCGTAACCGGAACAATTTTATCTCCCTCTTCCCGGGGGATGCCGATCGCATAGGGAAGATTCATTTGAGGATCTTCGTCAACGGCAAGCACGTTGTATCCTTTCCGTGCGAACAAGTGCGAAAGCATCGCTGTTGTTGTAGTTTTCCCAGCGCCACCTTTTCCGGTTATTACCACTCTGAAACCTCTTCCTCCTTCTTTTGCCTGTTCTTTTATCTTATTTGCCGCATCAAAAATTCTTTTTCTTCTCTCTTCGTTAGTCTTCATTCTTGGATACCTCCCCTTGGCTTATCAGAATTTCTTTTCTGGATAAAAGTTTTCTCCTGCAATCCGGGCACAGATCTTTTAATTCTTCTTTTATCTCCGGATCCAATTTTGCATAGGCAAATTCTGCAATTGGTTCCGGTGCAAAATATCTTCCGCAAGACTTACATTTTTTAAGTTTGACTTCCGTGCCGCTCCACGATTTCATTATGCGTTTGTCATAGATATCTTCCATCTGAATTGCACCGGTAGGGCATACTTCCGCACAAGCACCACAACCCATACAGGCATCGTTTTTTTCTAAGTAGGGAGTGTTTATCTTTGTATGAAAGCCTCTTCCTATGTAGTTTATTGCAGCTGTTCCCATAATTTCATCGCACACTCTTACACACTGCCCGCACAAAACACATTTATTTCCCAGAGGATCCAGAGGTTTTGCCTTTTTCGCGAAACGAGTTTTCGTGACCCCGTATTTTGCAGCCATTTCTTTTATTTCTTCCGAGTTCGGCGCTTGTGCAAGGTAGAGTTCGAACAGGACATTTCTGTATTTTACGATTTGCTCCGTGTCCGTCACGACTTCGAGCCCTTCGACCGCCTCCAACGTGCAAGAGGTTGTCATTCCTTTCTTACCGGGCCCGTTTACCACTTCCACCATGCAGAGCCTGCAAGCGCCGTAGGGTGCAAGCGCTTCATTGAAACACAAATTGGGAATGTCGATATTTTCTCTGTTGCAAACGGAGAGAATACTTTCTCCTTCTTCCGCTTCATACGTCTTTCCGTTTATTTTAATCCTGACCGTTTTCTTCATAGTTACCTTCCTTTCTTGACAGGTATCGGTTTGTCAGGAGTATCTATCTTTTCTCCGGAGAGTTTAACCACCGCATCGAACGGACAGACATCCATACAGGTGCCACATGCTATACACTTGCTTTGGTCGATTATATGAATGAGCCCCGGGCCTCCGTCTATTGCTCCTACGGGACAGTTCTTCGCGCAGATCGTGCATCCTTTGCACTTGTCTGGCACTATAAAGTAATCAATTAATGCTCTGCATACTCTGGCCGGGCACACTTTGTTTTTTATGTGCTCCATATATTCGTCTTTGAAATATTTTATTGTGGTGATAACGGGGTTTGGCGCGGTTTGTCCCAGGCCGCACAAAGAGGTTGCCTTTATCGTATGTGCCAGCTCGTCGAGTATTCCGAGGTCTTCTTCCGTGCCTCGTCCGTCTGTGATCTTCTCGAGAATGTCATACATTCTTTTCAGCCCCTCCCTGCAAGGAACGCATTTGCCGCACGACTCGTCCACCGTGAAACTCAGGAAATATTTTGCCGTGTCCACCATACAGGTGTCTTCGTCCATAACGACTAAACCGCCGGAACCCATTATGGAACCCACTTCCTTCAAATGATCATAATCTATAGGAGTGTCAAACAGATTTCTCGGAATACATCCGCCAGAAGGTCCTCCGGTTTGTACTGCTTTAATCTCTTTTGATTTGATACCGCAACCTCCTATGTGACAAACAATTTCGTTAATCGTCGTGCCGAGAGGAACTTCAACTAAGCCCACTTTGTTTACTTTACCAACCAAGGAAAAAACTTTTGTTCCCGTGTTTCTTTCAATACCAATTCTCGAAAACCATTCTCCTCCTTTCTTGATAATCGGGGCGATGTTGCACCAGGTTTCCACGTTGTTTATATTGGTCGGTTTTTCCCATAATCCTTTCTGTGCGGGAAACGGAGGACGCGGGCGTGGCCTTCCGGGTTTTCCTTCGATTGAGGCGATAAGCGCCGTTTCTTCACCGCAAACGAAAGCGCCTGCTCCGGTTGCTATTCTTATGTCAAAAGAGAACTCCGTGCCGAAAATATGTTCTCCTAACAACCCGTATTCCTTTGCCTGTTTGATGGCGAGTTTTAATCTCTCGATCGCAAGCGGGTATTCGGCCCTTACGTATATAAACCCCTCACTTGCCCCGATTGCATATGCGCCTATGATCATTCCTTCTATTACCATATGTGGATCGGATTCCATTTCATTTCTGTTCATATACGCCCCGGGGTCTCCTTCGTCCGCATTGCAGATTACGTATTTGACATCGCTTTTCTCTTTTTTTGTGAATTCCCATTTAAGTCCGGTGGGAAAACCTGCGCCTCCCCTTCCCCTGAGCCCTGATTTTTTCACTTCTTCTACAACCTCATCGGGAGTCATTTTTGTTAGTGCTTTATACACTGCCGAGTATCCGCCGACGGCAATGTATTCTTCGATATCTTCCGGGTTTATGATTCCCGCATCTCTTAATACAACTTTTTTCTGGGGCTTAAAATAGGGAATTTCGTTCCAAAGCGGAATATTCTCATAACCTTTTCCGTAAAAGAACGGTTTTTCGGAAGTGATGTGATCCCACTCTTCTATTTTGCAAAGTGCTTTTTCCTCGGGAAGTTTGCCTTTTGCTACTTTTTCGGCAATAGATTCCGCATCTTCTTTTTGCACTTTATGCAGGATCACGAGGGGTTTTCCCGGCATAGCAATATTCACGAGAGGCTCCTCGTTACAAATGCCGAAACATCCCGTTTTCGTAAGAAACGCATTAACACCCTTTTTCTTTAATGCGGTCTCGAGTGCTTCGTAAACATCCTGCCCGCCTGCTGCGATTCCGCAAGTTGCAAGCCCGACGGCGATTCTCGGCTTGTCCGGAAATAACTTTTTAATGCCTGCTTTTCTCACATTTTCGAGGTCTTGAAGTGTTTTAATCTTCATTTGCCCCTCCATCCGTACTTTTTGAGTATTTCAGCAACCTTTTTCGGAGTATTATAACCGTATATCTTTCCGTCGACTCTTATTACCGGAGCCATACTGCAAGCACCGAAACAACGAGCCGTATTCACGGTAAACTGTTTGTCCGACGTTGTGAGCATAAATTTACCGTTGGAAGTCGTCTCTCCTGGAGAAATACCTAAAAGCTCCTCAATTGTCTCCAATATATGTGGAGCACCTTTTACATGGCAGGCGGTTCCCATACAAACCGTTATGATATGTTTACCAACAGGTTGCAAGTTAAAGAACGAGTAAAAAGTTGCAAGGCTGTACAGTTTTGACAGAGGCACATTGAGATGCTTGGACACATATATAAGCGAATCTTTCGGTAGGTATCCTTCCGTTCTCTGAATGTCTTCCAATATACCCAAAAGTTTTCCGGATTCCGTATCATATTTATCTATAATTTCTTGCAGTTTTTCCTTATCCATCTTTTTCCTCCGTGAAAATAAAAATCCCGGGGAGTGAGAAGAAATTTCCTCCCCGAGATCTCATATTTTTATATGCCAAGCGCTTTTCTCCTGCGTTCTATTTCGGCTTCAATCTTATCCGCCGCTTTCACAGGATCCGGTTCCACGAAGAATGTTGCGTTAATTAAACCTCTCAATTTATTTGTAACAAGATCAACAACATTGGGACTACCAAATATCTTGGGAGGAATGCCTAAATGAGTTGTAACGCCTGATGCAACAAAGTAGGAACCGATTGAGATCGCTTTCTGCGAATACCATTCCGGTGCTGAACCTGCTATAGGCAGATCTTCTATGCCAACGCCCATTTCTTTCGCCACATTTGCTGCGAGTACCAAAATTCTCGAGCAATCAACACAGGAACCCATATGAAGGACAGGCGGAATTCCCAACGCCTTGCAAACGGACTTCAAACCTTCTCCGGCAAGCTCTGCCGCTTCCGGAAGAAGAAGGCCCGCTTTACCGCTTGCAATGGCTGCACATCCCGTCTCTGCAACCAAGATGTTTCTCTTGATAAGTTCTTTACCGAGTGTTACGTGCGCATAATCCTGCTTGATCTTCGGATTATTACATCCCACAACACCCGCAATACCCTTTATTTTACCCGAAGCAATGGCATCGATTAGCGGTTTGTAACTTCCACCCAATGCTTTTCTGACTGCTTCTTCCGAGAATCCCGCCATCATTTTGATCGGCTTGTCGGGAATTTTTACCCTGTCGGGATTTCTGTTGGGGAAGTTTTCGATTGCCATTCTCACTATTTTTTTCGCCGTATCCAGTGCCGTCTCCGGCTTGAATTCCATATATATTGCACCGGGTACTTTCGATTTTTCACTCGTTGCTACTACTTTTGTGTGGTAGCAGTTAGCGGTATGCGTGATTGACGGGAATATGCACTGATAATCAATCAGCATCAGTTCTACGGCACCTGTCGCAATAGCGAGTTCCTGATCTAACATATTGCCTGCAATCGGGATTCCATGCCTCATAAGAAGTTCGTTTCCCGTACAACACATACCTACGAGGTTAATTCCTTTTGCACCTTTACTTACCGCAAGTTTTTTGAGCTCCGGATCTTCAGCTGCCTTAACGACCATCTCGGAAAGGATCGGGTTATGTCCGTGAAGCACCAAATTCACCTTATCCTTGCTGAGGACTGCAAGGTTAACCCACGCAGTATTTGGCACAGGCGTTCCGAACAGTATATCCGAACCCTCCGTTGCCATCATAGAGCCGCCCCAACCGTCCGAAAGGGAAGTTCTCAATCCGTGCAGGAGGATATTTGCGTAATCTGCACCGACACCCATATGAA